>CADBRO010000304.1 GCA_902797075.1 uncultured Lachnospiraceae bacterium | reverse complement strand
TCCGTCTCCCGTGACGAGATTGATCTCGCCTTTTCCGAGAGCAGTCGAGATGCCGATGGCAGCGGGAAGATCCCATCCCATGGATGCTGTTCCCGAGTTCGCGTAGAACCTCTGTCCTTCCTTCACCCTGAATACCTGCGTTCCGACCACTCTTGAAGTTCCGACGGCGCCGATCACTCCGGCTCCCTCCGGAAGAAGATCCGAAAGGCAGTCATAGAAGGCGTAAATATTCGCCAGGCCGTCGCTCTGGGGACCCTTCTCCTCTTTGGTAACGACGGGATAGGCTTTCCTTCTTTCAATACATCTCTTCACCCAGCCGGCGGCCTTCGCGCACCATGGATGCTCCGCATCGGCGCCGGAGCGCTGGAGCTTTGCGATGAGCTTTTCCATCAGTTCGCCGGCGTCGGATATGATTTTAAGGTCCGCCCTCACGTTCGGCTTTTTGAACTCATTTTCATCCAGATCATTCATGATCACATAAGCGCCGCGCGCCCATTCTCCGTAATCAAAGCCGGTCTGGAGAAAGCTGAGACGGCTTCCCACCGAAAAAAAGACGTCGCATCCGGCGGCAGCGAAATTTCCCGCCCGGTTTCCGGTCATTCCGGTTCTTCCCGCGTGAAGCGGATGCTCCTCCGGGATCAGGTCGACCGTAGACATGCCTCCTAAAACAGGCGCTCCCAGCAGCTCCGCAAGGATCCTGAACTTCTGAATTCCTCCGCAGGCTCTGACTCCGTATCCTCCGAACAGAACGGGTCTTTCCGCCTCCTTCAGCCTTTCCAGCACCTGGTCGCAGACTTCGTCCGTCACCGGCGATGGGATTTCCTCCGGATTCTCCGCCGGATCATAGGCCTTCTGGGATTCGGGATCGATATCCGCCGCCTGGATGTCCAGCGGCACGTCAAGCCATACGGGGCCTTTCCGCCCGTGACTCATCAGATAAAGCGCCTTTTCGACACAATATCTCACGTCTTCCCTGCGGGTGATCATAACAGCATATTTCGTCATGGCTTCCGCGCTTTTTGTGATGTCGAACTCCTGGATTCCCATGGAGCGGAGCGGAAGCCCCGTGCTTCTTACCGTCGTGGCGTATCTGGCCTGTCCGGAGATCACAAGCATCGGTATGGACTCCATGTAGGCGCAGAGCACGCCGGTCATCGCGTTCGACGCCCCCGGCCCGGTCGTCACGAGAACGCACGCTGGCCGGTTGTCGACCCTGGCGTATGCCTCGGCAGCCATGGCAGAGGCCTGTTCGTTGTGATTAAATGTGCAGTGCATGAGAGGGCTGTGCCCGAATGAATCATCCAGATGCATCGCTCCGCCGCCCGTCACCATGAACACGTCGCGGATTCCCGCTTCCGATACCTTTCCGACTATATAATCCGATACTTTCATTGCTGGTTCCTCAATTACTGGTTCCTCACGACAGGTATTTCCTGCATTTCTGTTCACAGACCATCGTCTTGCCGGACTGCTGGATCGGAATCTGATCCACGTACTCCACCTCAATCTCGGCGTCGTCCCCGAGATAAGCGCGGTAGGAAGCGACGACCTCGTCCTCTTTCACCTGCGCTCCGATCTCGGCGTTAAGCTGAAGCAGATATTTCTTTTCATCCAGCTGAATGCATTTTCCCTGCCGAATCATCCCTTCAAAGCGAAGAAGGTTATTCATAAACACATGGATCGAGAGGGGCTCTCCCTTCGTATTGCGGATCAGCGATCCCTGCCTTCCGTATATCTCGGTCAGCTTCTGGCGGACTCTTCCGTTTTCTCCGGTGATATACCTGCATTTTCCGGTGTCCCCGGTATCATAGCGGATCATCGGAAATGCCCGGTTATAATAATCCGTCACGACAATACGCCCGAGTTCTCCCTCTTCCGCGGGCTCGTCGCTGTCCATTTTCAGGATTTCGACGTAGAAATTATAGAGATCCACCGTATAATCGTCGTCTTCCCCGAGGCTGACCGCGATGAAACCGTTTTCGTTGTTTCCGTAGGATAGCACCGGATTAATGCCGAACAGGACGCCGGCCTTTTCCCTCACCGCTTTCGGAAGCGCCTCGCCCATGGTGAATATCATTTCCACATCCCAGTCCGGGAGCTCCATCCCGGTCCTCTCGGCGTAATCCACGAGGGCGCCGATCGCGCTCGAATAGGCAACCAGCACCTGAATCCGTTCCCGGATGATCCGGTCGAAAATCCCGCGGATACTGGTATCGCTCATATTGGATATGTCGATCATTTCAAGATTGTTCACAAAGGAACGCATCTCTGAAATGGTGTTCTTCCCTTTAATCCATGCGCGGAATTCCCCCCGCTTCATGCCGAGCCTGAAGCCGTTCAGCTCCATAACCGACATAAAATTCATGTTGACGCGCATCAGCTTGTCGTCATTTGCCAGAACCGTAAAGGGAGTTCCCGTCGATCCGCTGGTTGTGAAGCGGTGGAGCTTATCCCTTTTATCTCTGTAGCAGTCGCTGATGATATCTTCGTAATGAGCGAGAAAATCCCCCTTCGTCATGGACGGAAAATCCGTCAGCTCCTCACCCGCGGGAAGAGACCGGTAAAACGGGCAGTTTTCCCGCGCGTAGCGCATGATCGCCGAAAGCCTCCGGTTTCTGTATTCTTCAGTAACTCCGTGAAGGATTTCCTGTTTATTCACTTTTTTCAATGTCTGCTGACGCTTCCCGTGAAGATCGTCAAGCAGGGTCCACGCCGTTCTTCTGACTACTTCTCCGCTCTGCATGGTGAACCTCCCTTCCATATTCCGAGAATCAGGACCAGAAGCACGCGGATCAGATTGGCAAGCAGAACCGCGGTGCTGAATCCGTAAAGACCTCCGCCGGGCGTCATCAGTGTAATCAGAAGTACAAGAACGCCGAGGTGAAGCGTCTGAAGCGCGAGCTGCCACCGCTCGCCGGTGAAGGTAAGAGCGATAATAAAGAGATAGGCGGACAGCATCGCAAGAATCTGGCTGATCGAAACAACCGTGACAAGCGGTCCGGACTGATCTGCCAGCGCCGGATAAAAAATCCGGATAAAAATAGGCGTCGCAATTCTGGTCAGGACAAAGAAAACCGCCGCCGCAAAAACGCCGACCGCTGAAAAGCGGATAAATCTCCTGCGGTCCAGCCTCGCATTCTCACGGGTGAGATACGAGATTACCACCGTGTTGATCGGCGCTATAAAGAGGACCAGTGTCTTTCCGATCAGCGAAACCACATAATAAACGGTTACTGCTTCGCCTCCCAGGGTATTATTAAGATACAGTCTGTCGATATTGAGCGTAAGATTTGTCACAAAGTAGGAAAGAACCAGAAGCCCGCCCTTCTTCATAACCGGACCGAAGCATTCGGATCGCGCGAAAAAATTCCGGAAAATCGTTCCGGTTGCCGCAACGTAGCAAAGAGCGAGGATCTCGCCCGCAAGAAACACAGCCATCCATTTTCCGGATACCAGGTAGAGGACAAATCCTCCCGCGTAACCGGCGCTGCAGAGCACATAATAAATGAAATACCGTCTGTAATCAAGCGACAGACGATACTCCACATCCCCGTAATACCTGAAAACCGTAAACAGGATCAGCGCCGCCGTAAGAACTGCGCCTGCGGCCGTTCCGAAGGTTCCGGGCGAAGTGATTCCGGTAAACAAAAAAGCGCCCGCCGTGCCTAGTGCCGTATAGATCAGCACCGCGAGATTATAATCGCCGTTTACCACCGGCATATCGCGCCTCAGGATCAGGCGGCTGTTGTTTAAGGCCTGTCCGACGGACGGCCCCATAATATTGACAAGCGCCATGATATAGAGCACGGTTCCGTTGCGCCGGGCGCCGAGGCTCGCAGCGAGCCTCGGATAGACCAGCAGCTGGAGCACGCCGTTTAAGACCAGCGCGCCGCCGATGGTATACGCCGTATTTGCGGCGATTTTTTTATTTTTAGCGGATCCCAGACTTTCCATTTACCAGCTCCGGACAGAGATTCTCTATGTATTTTCGCTTTCCCGATGCCAGAACGGGAATCTCGTCCACAAATGTCACATCGATCACAGCGTCCTCGCCAAGCGCGGGCCGTATCCGTTCCAGCATATTTCGGACATCCATCTTATCCCGGTCACCGTTCAGCATCAGCTCGTACTCGCGGAGTCCCTTCTGAACAAACCGGTACTGTTTCACGCCGTCGACGTCCCAGAGATTATTGGTTATCACAAAGGGTGTGACCGCTCTCCCCTTTGTATCGTAGAGCATGTCGCTCCTCCGGCCGTAAAGCTCGGTCAGGGTCAGCCTGAATCTGCCGTTGGCCTCGTGTCTGTGATAAGCGGCCGTATCTCCGTTATCATAACGGATGATCGGAAATGCGTAATTCGTCAGATCCGTGATAACAATCCTGCCGGGCTCGCCTTCCTCTGCCGGCTCGTCCGAATCAAACTTCAGGATCTCAAAATGATAGCTCTCGGAATTGATATAATAACTGTTTCCGGACGCGCTCTCAATCCCCATGATCCCGTTTTCCTCGTTGGAATAGTACGATCTGACCGGGCAGCCGAACTGCGCGGAAAGCCTTTCTCTCACCGGGTCGGGCATGGTTTCGGAGATGGGAAGGATCGCGTGGACACAGAACCTGCTCATATCTACCGTCTTTCTGTCGATATAGCGGCTGATTTCACCGAGCGCGGAAGCGTATCCGGTAATGCATTTTACCTTTTCCTTCTGTATGCAGTCCAGCATTTCCGCGATGGCCTCGTCCGAGAGCGACGAGCTTTCCATCATGATGCTGTTCTCCGCAATCAGACGGATCCGGCTCTTTTTGACGTTATCGACCCAGACGCGGATAAACGCGACCTTTTCCCCGATGCGGTAGCCTCCCACCGCACTCAGGAAAATGCTGTCCGCGATATTCATAAGAGCTTTATTCCTGTCCTGGATCATCGAAAACGGCGTTCCCGTAGAACCGCTCGTCGTCATGATCCGGTTGCCTTTCGCGTCGAGATATTTAGAGGAACGCATCTCCTCGTAGTGCTGCCTCATGGTCTCCTTGTTGATAACCGGCAGGTCGCGAAGGCGTGCGTCGCTGCCGAAGCCGCGGTAAAACGCCGTGGTTTCAGCGGCATGCCGGATCAGCGCGGAAACGCGCTCGGAATCCGCCTCCATCGACGTTCCGTAGCGCATTGCCTCGTAATCCTGATCGAAGCGCTTCTTCACGGCTCCGCCTCTTAAGGCGTCAAGCGCGAAGAATCCGGTCCATCTCGCCATTTCCCCCAATGAATCACGCATAAGATTCAGCCTTTCTCAGGCACTCAGCCATAAACGCAAGCTTCTCCTCCGTCATTCCCGGATATAACCCGATCCAGAAGGAGCGCTCCATAATCATATCGGTGACATCAAGACTGCCGGATACTCTGTAGCGTTTCTTCATCTCCGGATCACAGGCGACGCAGGGATGCTTTGTGAGATTTCCGGCAAACAGCATCCTGGTCTGTACTCCGTTTTCCTCGAGGAAGCGCACGATATTTTCCCGTTTTCTTCCCTCACGTACCGTAATCAGGTATCCGAACCAGCTGGGGTCGGAATTCTCCTGTGCTTTTGGAAGAATATATGCGTCTTCGGTTCCCGAAAGAGCCCCGGAAAGATATTCGAAATTCTGCCTTCTCCTTGCGGCGAATCCGGGGAACTTCTTCAGCTGAGCGACGCCCACCGCAGCCTGCATGTCCGTCGCTTTCAGATTGTAGCCGAAATGGCTGTAGACATATTTGTGATCATAACCGGCCGGCAGTTCGCCGTACTGGCCGTCAAAACGGTGTCCGCAGAAATTATCCCTGCCCGGAGGACAGATGCAGTCCCTGCCCCAGTCTCTCATGGACCGGATAATTCTGTGAAGCAGCGGATCGTCCGTGTACACTGCCCCGCCCTCGCCCATCGTCATATGATGCGGCGGGTAAAAGCTGGATGTGCCGATATCTCCGAAGGTTCCCGTAAAGCGGGTCTCACCGTTCAGAGTGTAAAGGCTGCCGAGAGCGTCGCAGTTATCCTCGATCAGCCACAGACCGTGCTCTTTGCAGAATGCGGAAACCGCGCCGATATCAAAAGGATTTCCGAGCGTATGAGCGAGCATCACGGCTTTTGTTCTGTCGGACAGCGCATTTTCAAGCTGCGACACATCCGCGTTCGCACCGGGAAGAGTTACGTCGATAAACACAGGTACGGCGCCGTACTGGACGATCGGTGCGACCGTCGTCGGAAAACCGCACGCCACGGTAATCACTTCGTCTCCCGGAAGGATTCTCCGCTCCTTCAAAAGCGGAGACGTAAGCGCCATAAACGCGGCCAGATTTGCGCTGGAGCCGGAATTGACGAGAGAAACGAAACGGACCCCGAGGTATCCGGCAAACGCCTTTTCAAACTCCTCCGTATATCTGCCTGAAGTAAGCCAGAACTCCAGAGCCGAATCCACAAGATTCACCATTTCCTCGTGGTCGTAAACCCTGGATGCATAGGGAATCCTGTCTCCCTTTTCAAATGGTTTTTCCCGGTTATGGAAGCGGTCGCAGTATTCCCTTACCGCGTCAAGAATTTCCCTCTTTGCCTCTTCGCTGCTTTTTGACTCAAACATAATCAGTGCTCCTTCAAGCTGAGATATTCTTCAATCTGCCTGTCCGTGATCTCCCGGACATCCTCGCCTTCCGCGAAGGCTTTATACCAGAGAGCCGTTTTCTCAACCGCTTTTTCGATATTCCACACGCTGTTCCATCCGAGCCGGCTTCTGATTTTGCTGCTGTCAAGCAGAAGAAGGCCTGCCTCGTGGGGACCTTCGTCAGATCCGGAGATGACCTTAAGGCCGTCTCCCCAGTATTTCGCAAAAAGGCCCGCGACTGTGCCTGTGGTCACGGCATCCGTCTCGTCGGGACCCACGTTCCAGGCTCCGGACAACCCGGGATTCTCCGCCTGTTTCCGGGCAATCAGCAGATAGGCGGAAAGAGGCTCAAGCACATGC
>CADBRO010000303.1 GCA_902797075.1 uncultured Lachnospiraceae bacterium | reverse complement strand
TCTCCTCGAGATGATGGCGTTTCCCCACCTCGAAATCGTTGGGGTCGTGAGCCGGCGTGATCTTCACGCAGCCGGTCCCGAATTCCTTGTCGACGTATGAATCCGCGATCACCGGAATCTCCCGGTCCGTCAGGGGAAGCTTCAGCGTCTTGCCCACAAGACCGGTGTAGCGCTCATCTTCCGGATTGACCGCCACCGCGGTATCGCCCAGCATCGTCTCCGGACGGGTCGTGGCGATCTCCACAAACCGGCCTTCCTCGCCGACCACCGGATAATTGATATGCCAGAAAAAGCCGTCCTGGTCCTCATGCTCGACTTCCGCGTCGGAAATGGTGGTCTGGCACTTCGGGCACCAGTTGACGATCTTCGATCCCTTATAGATGTATCCTTTTTCATAGAGCCTCATGAACACGGTCATCACCGCGTCCGAGCAGCCCTCGTCCATCGTGAAGCGTTCCTTCTCCCAGTCTGCGGAGGAACCGAGGCGGTGCAGCTGGTTGATAATTCTGCCGCCGTATTCTTTTCTCCACTCCCAGCAGTATTTGAGGAACTCGTCGCGTCCGATTTCCTCCTTGTTGATGCCTTTTTCCCGGAGAGACTCCGTCACCTTGACTTCGGTAGCGATCGCTGCGTGATCGGTTCCCGGCTGCCACAGAGCCTCGAATCCCTGCATGCGCTTCCAGCGGATCAGAATATCCTGAAGCGTGTTGTCCAGGGCGTGTCCCATATGCAGCTGGCCGGTGATATTCGGCGGCGGCATCACAATCGTAAACGGCTTCTTATCCGGATTTACATCCGCTCTGAAGCAGCCGTTGTCAAGCCATTTTTGGTAAATGCGATCCTCAAGTCCGGCGGGATCATAGGTCTTGGCGAGTTCCTTTTTCATATCAGTAAAAACCTCTTGTATTCGTAATTATCAGTTATTATCAAATGTCTCCGGCTTGAATCCGAAGGGATTTTCCGGGTCGATGGCCGGAATCTCCGGTACGGCTTCAGCGGGCGCGTTCTGCGCTGCGGCATCCCCCGGCGTCGGCGCCATCGAAAGCAGCTTCTTCTTAAGCTCATCCTCCATGTTCCTTAAGTCAAGCTCGGCCTGGGCTCTCTTCTCCCTGCCGTCGGTCTGAATCTTCACGACCTCGTCGAGCGTGTTGATGAGGGACTCGTTCGTCTTCTTCAGCGTCTCGAGATCGACGATGCCCCGCTCGGAAGCCTTCGCGGTTTCAATTGTCGTCTGCTTAAGCTTCTCCGCATTCGAGAGCAGCAGCTGGTTGGTCATGTTCGTGACGTCATTTTCAGCCTTCGCCGCCTGCAGCGAATCGTTGAGGCCGAGTGTCAGGACCATCTGGTTCTTCCAGAGCGGGATCGTGTTTACGATCGTCGACTGGATCTTCTCCACCATGATCGTGTCATTGTTCTGGATCATACGGATCTGCGGAGCCGTCTGAAGCGCCACCTGCCTCGTGAGCTCAAGGTCATAGATCTTCTTTTCGAATCTCGTGATCTGGTCCTCAAGGTCCTTCGCCTTCTGTGCATCTTCTGCAAGGCCGGACTGTATCGCCTTCTCCTTTGCCTGGACGAGATCCCTGCTTCTTGCTTCGGCGATTTTCTCCTTGCCGGCCGCGATATACATGCTGAGCTGCTTGTAGTACGCAAGGTTGGAAGCGTACATCCGGTCGAGCATGTCGACGTCCTTAAGAAGCTTGATCTGATGCTGCTGAAGAGCGTTTGCGACCTTGTCGACGTTGACGGAGGCCTTGTCATAACCGGCTTTCATCTCGCTGAGCTTGTTTCCCTGCTTCTTGAAAAGTCCGAAAAAGCCGCCCTTTTCCTTCTCATCAGGGTCGAAATCCTTAAGCTCCGTGATCACTCCGGAGAGCATATCTCCGACCTCGCCGAGATCGTGCGTGCGGACGTTCTGGAGTACGGATTCCGAAAAATCCGCCATCTGCTTCTGTACGCCGCTGCCGTATTCAATGATGGTCTTTGTGTCGGTGATATCGATTGTCTTCGCGTAATCGGAAATCTGCTGCTGTTCCTTCTCAGTGAAATTGCCTGTTCCGATATCCGCTACACTCGCCTGTGCCTGCGGTTTGGAAAGATTTTCCGCTGCCATATCGGCGATCTGTTCCGCTGCAGATGCGTTATTCTGTCCGACTGTTTCTCCCATGATCCTGCCTCCGTTTCTTTTAAAATAGTATCCACTGCTCACCGCGCCGGGAGAACGGGCATTCCAAGTCCGCTTCGCTTCCGGCTCATGAAACGCTGCCGCAAAATGCGGCTTTGTGTGTTACTCTTCCTTCTGCACTGCCGCTTTTGCCTGGGCGGCAGAAGCCATCCCGCCGGATGCCTGCTGTCCGGACACAGCTGCGGTCCCTGCGGCGGAAGCCGTTCCTGCGGACGCCGCTTTTGCCTGGGCCTTCCGCGCCTTCGCCATGTCGTCTTCCGTGAGACCGTCCTGCTTCATCATCATCTTCATGACGCTGAGGTCGCTCGACACATCGAGTGCCTGCTCCTTGAAGAAGCTGTCGAGAAGCGTCTCAAAGGCATTATTGATCGTGTCCAGGGAATCCGCGATTTCCTGTTTTGCCTTCCGGATATTTTCGCCCTGCATCGGCTGCTTGTCCATCTCTTTATAAGCCGTAACAAGCTTCGTGGTCGTCGGAAGGTAATAATTCATAAACATATTGAGCCTGCCCGCAAGCTCCGGCCGTTCCCGCACTTCGTCGAAGATTCTCCGGACGATCAGCTCCATCCGGTTCAGCTTCTCGGTGATCAGCTCGTCGGGGATTTCGTCGTTCGCCTGATGAATCATCCGGATGTACTCGCTGCCCTTCGTGAGGATCTCCTGTACCTCCGGTGAAAACTGCGACTGCCGCTTCGCTTCCGCCACCTCGGCCTCGCGCCGCTTATTCGCGGACTCTACCGTCGACCGGTACTGGGAGTAAAGCTCGTCCGACGCGATAAAGCACGTTTTCGTGTCGTCGAAATGTCCCTGTTTGATCTTCCCGCTCTTCGTAAATCCCTCGAGATCGCTTACGACAGTTGCCTCCGGAAGCTGCATCTCTTTCGCCAGATCGCTGACGTCCGCGTAAAGCTTCGGCATGATCAGATTCCGGTAGGATTTAAAGCGGACAGCTTTTCTTGCCGCCCGTCTGCCCGAGACGAGCATCGCGACGGAAAGCGCCGCAAGAATTCCGGTCAGGACCGCCAGAAAACCGGCTGCGTCGCTGACGCCGGAAAACTGGAATCGGCTGAATACGCCGAGCACGAGGGTGAGCAGTCCGAACAAAAATGTTCCGGCTCCGCCGATCACGCTGATGATCTTTGATCCCGTCGCGTCTTCCGGCCTTGCGAAATACCGTTCTTCTTCCTTCGCCTTTTCGGCTCTTTCCTTCGCGGCTTTTCTCTGCCGCTCAAGCTCCGCGGCTCTGCGCTCCGCCGCCTGCTTTGCCGCCACCTGTCCCTTTGACCGGGTATCGTCCCTGACCGCCGTCTTTACCGCATCGCCGGCTGTGTCGACCACATCCCGCATGAGGCTGCCGATCCGGCGGCTCAGGTCGGAATAATCGTTGGAGTTCACCGCCTCGTCGATCATGTCCGCAACCTGGTCGATCGTATTTTTCAGAAAATCATCAGCCATAGATACCTCTTTGGCGCTTGAGACCGCATTTTCCCGTCTGAAAATGCGATTTCCGCCTGCTTGACATTTGTATCATATAATACCACATTTCACCTGGCGTTTGAATACAGGAATTCTCCGCACAAAAAAAAGCTTCCTCCCTTTCCGAATTGCTGCCGGAAAATGAAGAAAGCTTTATCAACCTTTTCTGCTCTGTATGTCATGTTAACGGGATCCGGGCCCGCCATACGGAGACACATCTCATGTCTGAAACCGCGCATGCCGCCCCGTTCCCATCATACCGGACAGCTCTTTCGACAAACACCTGCGAGCTGCGGCAGATGGGCTCAACTGCAACCTTTCCCTCGAAGATCACCTCTCCTTTGGAAGATATGCAGCTCTTTATGCCGGTCTGCCAGACTTCTCCGGTATAAAAGGAATCTGCCAGAATCCTGCCGCCTGATAAGAGAGCCGCGCTGCTGCCCTCGTACTTACATTCAAGCAATATCTCCTCCGCGCCGGCGGCATCTCCTCTCACCTCCACCTTCCAGAAGCGGGCATCCGCCCCGGGCAGCGAATGCTGCGCGCCCGGCAGCGAAGCAAGAGCCTCTGCTTCATCCGGCGACCATTTCACTGATAAAAGATTTCTCAGTCTGTTTTTGGATCTGTAGCACGCGAAACCGTCCTCATCCTCACCGGCCCGCTCAAATCCCTCCGGCTCCTCCTCAAGCGGAGGCCACACGGAGAATGAAGGTACTGCTTCATCCCGGACCGTATAAA
Source organism: uncultured Lachnospiraceae bacterium (assembly GCA_902797075.1). Lineage (GTDB taxonomy): Bacteria > Bacillota > Clostridia > Lachnospirales > Lachnospiraceae > Chordicoccus. The sequence goes on along the minus strand of CADBRO010000303.1, from coordinate 1,547 downwards.
TAAGCTCAAGATTTCCCTGCGCATCCGTAAGCAGATCTCCGTCGCTTACGATCAGACGCTCTCTTCCGAGAGCAACGCATTTTGCAACTCTTAAGTACTTCTCTTCGCTTAAAACGATAATCCGCGGCAGTCCGGAAACCGTGCCGTCTTCACAGGACACCGAACCTCCGCTGCCGTCCCTTTCAAAAACAAACCGCGGCTTAAGCCCTTTCTTTGCACGGAAAACATAGGCATCCGGATCGTGATCTTTCCCGTGAAGGATGCAAAGCGGCACGGCATCTGCCATTTTCAGAACCGCTTTCCCCAGACGAAGCCCAAACGGCAGGAAGAAAAAGTCCCCGTCACGGACATCACACATTCCGAAGTCCGCGAGCACCTCTCCGTCCTTACCGTATGCCTTAAGAGGCACACGTTCATGCTCCGCCATCTTCTGCTGCCGCACATAGTTATTTACAAACAAAAAACCGCTCTTTCCGTCCTCCGTCACCCGGACCGCGGTCCGAAGCGAGGTCAGGTCCGAAGGATCCTCCGGATTTCCCGGCTGCGGCACAAAGCGGGCAGCGCAGATCTCATCGCAGAAATCATGAACGAACATCGAAAGCGCGCGGATTTCCCTAAAGGAATCCCGGAGCTGTCCGTATTCCCCGACAGGCGCCTGAAAGTCATACGAAAAAACCGGCAGGTCATTCGGATAGTCGCTTTCTCTTGACTCCTGCAGCGTCGTCAGCCTGCCTGCCGGATTTGTGCCGCCGTGATACATATAATACCCAAGAAGTGCGCATCCGCTTGCAAGCTTCACCATCGACATCGCCCCGATATCCTTCCCGGTTACGACGGGGCGGCGGTGCTTCGTCACCTGCAGGCCGCCTCCGAGCTCCGCCGTGAGATAGGGGAACTTCGCCGGATCAAACGTGATCCCCGATCCGTCGCCGTAATCGGAGCCGATCGCATGGTCATTCCGTTCCGCCGTGAACACATAATTGCCGCTCGGCTCTATCTCGGTAATCCTCTGATCCCATGGCGCCTCACAATAGCCGCCCATCACCGGAAGCAGGCCGCCGGTCACGGCCCCGCCCCATCCCGTCGCGGTCCATAAGGGGGCATCAAAGCCGGTCTCCCGCGCAATCGCCGTAAGCGTCCGCATGTGCTGCTCCCCCTCTTCCCCGGTGAGTCCTCCGCAGTGGCCGTACTCATTTTCAATCTGGATGCCGATCACGGGACCGCCGTCCTTAAGGAAAAGGTCTCGTGCCTCCTCATAAACCGCCTCATAAAAATGGCGGACATACTGAAGATACCGCAGATCATCCGAGCGCAGCACCATCCCGGTATCCTTCGCCTCCCTGACGAGCCAGTCGGGAAAGCCGCCGTTTCTCACCTCCCCGTGTGCCCAGGGTCCGATGCGAAGAAAGACAAAAAGACCGCAACGTCCTGCCGCTTCGACAAAGCCGCGAAGATTGCGGCAGCCGCTGAAATCAAACTCATTTCGCACTTCCTCATGATGAATCCAGATGCAATAGGTGGAGACAATATCGACTCCGCCTGCTTTC
>CADBRO010000302.1 GCA_902797075.1 uncultured Lachnospiraceae bacterium | reverse complement strand
CCGGTTCATGTCATACTTTACGGTTATGTATGACGAATATGTTCAGGAGGAAAATGCATTCGGCGAAGGCTCGCTGACGAAAGCCCTGATGAACCATCTGCGCCGGCTCGTCGCCGGGAAGACGCCGGAAGAGGAAAAAACCCAGCCTGCCAAAACAGAAGATTCGTTCGATCCGGACCTGATTACAGTCCATCTGGGAACCGAGGACGATTATTACCAGATGGTCAATAACATGCTCTCGGGCAAATCCTCTCTGTCTGAATATGATAAAAGCATCGTCCGCTTTGCCCTTGCCAATCTGCCGAGAGACAGATTCATGCCGGAGACGATTCCCTTTAAGGAGAACTGGGCGATCGTCGCGCAGGATGATTTTGAGAACGGCAGATACGACGAACTGGATATTAAATCAATCAAAGATTTTGAAAGACTGCTCGCCGCACTGACACCCGGGAGCGATCTGTCTCTTTCCGTCAAACAGCAGTACAGGAACTTTTCTTATCAGGAAAGAAAGGCCTTATATCTTGTTTTTACAAATGCGTTGAAGAAGAATTACCCGATTATGGAGGAGACGGCGATCCCGCGCCGCGCGAAGAGCTTCATCCGCCGGACGCTGAGGAACCGGCTGCATTTTGATCAGATGAAAAACGGGCACATTTTCGTGAAATTCACAGCCCATGTCGATACTCTTCGCAGCAAAATGAGCCTTTATGAGGAACACCTGAGCGAAGGGGACTATGTGAAGGCGGCGCAGATTCTCGCATCCATATCGCCCGGCGTCCTCCTGGACCACGCGAAGACCCTGATTGCCAAGGCCGACAGTGAAAAAGACGCTTCCGCCGTAAAGGAGCTGCTTGAAATCGCAGAGGCAGGCTGCAGGAAGGCGCCCATGGATAAACTGCTGACGGTTCGGAAGGTGGCTGAGGCAAATGCATCCGCGGAAGAGCAACCGTTAAAATATCGCTTCAAGCGACTGGCAAGAGTGTCCGTTGAAGCATTTCCGAACGTATCGCCTAAGATGTCGGAGGAGACGAAGGGAGCATTTTCAGCGATTCTGGAAAATATCGTGCTGGAGCAGCTGTCCGCAAAGCCGGACATCGGCAAAGTATATATTGATCCGGCTCTTAAGAACTGTCCGATCCCCGTTGTAGGAAGAAATGACAGCGGAAAGAACAGAACGGTTGCCCCCGGAACGAAAATCCCGTATGGCGCAGATAAGGAAATATTAAGGGCGGCGCTTTATAAGAAGGGCGAAAGAGACGGTTTCTTCGACTTTTCCTGCGCGTTTCTTGATGAGCACTATTGTTCTGTCGGTCAGATATCCTGGAATAATCTGAAAGAGGGGAAATATGCGTATCATTCCGGAGACTGCCGGGATACAAGGCGGGGCGTAACGGAGATCATAGACATCGACTTATCGATCATCAAAAAAAGATTCCCGGCAGCGAAATATATCGTGTATGAAGGAATGGCCTGGGCAAGGTTTACGACCGTTGATCAGCTGACCGAATGCTTTCTTACGCTTTCCAATGTCAGCCGCGTCGGAGAGGGGATTGCCGGAAAGGGCAATAACCCGTTAAATCCGGCGGAAGTCAGATTCAGAGTCGATTTAACAGGGAGCACAATCGCGAATATCCCCATTTTATATGACCTGGAAAAAAACGAGGTTTCCATCCTGAACATGGCGGCAACGGCGCAGCTGTCATCATTCGGAGAGAAAGAGGCGGATTTTGCAATCCGCCACTTCGATCTTCCCGGCTCCAGCGTCGCGATCGAAAACCATTTGGGGGAGCTGGCCCGGACCGCATACTATATCAACGAACGGCTTATGGAGGACAAACCCTCCATCTACGACCTTGCCATACTGAATGTGAAGGCAAGGAACGGCTCGATCGCGGAGAATAAGGAAGACGCCGATCTCATTTTCGCCGTTGACAGGGAAGAAGTAAGAGAAAATCAGCGTCTTGTGACCATCTATGACAAAGACGTCATCAACACGGAATACATGGTTCCCAAATCCGCCGGGTAAGGAACTTCGGGAGAACGGAATTATATATCCGGAACGGAAGAGACGGAAAGAAGCGGTTAGTCCGATTCTGATTTATGAAT
>CADBRO010000301.1 GCA_902797075.1 uncultured Lachnospiraceae bacterium | reverse complement strand
TGGACTCCTGTACTTGTATGCAGAGCCAGCGACGCTAAAGAACAGGCGGATGCTGATACAGGGACGGAGCAGTCCTCATCTGACTCGGGTGAAACGGAAACTGACTGATATGACAAAAAAACAGACTTACGATGAGTCAAGCATACACGTGCTTGAGGGACTCGAGGCTGTCAGAAGGCGGCCGGGGATGTACATCGGAAGTACATCGAGAAAAGGTCTCAATCATCTTATTTATGAAATTGTTGATAATGCTGTAGATGAGCACCTTGCAGGATTCTGCGACAGGATCGAGGTTACCCTTGAACGGGACGGATCCTGCACGGTCTCGGATAATGGGAGAGGCGTACCGGTCGGTATTCACGAAAAGGGAGTACCGGCCGAACGGCTTGTTTATACGACTCTTCACGCGGGCGGTAAATTTGACAGTCAGGCCTATAAAACATCCGGCGGCCTTCACGGCGTCGGATCTTCTGTTGTAAACGCGCTTTCTGTTTGGATGGATGTGGTAATAAAGCGCGACGGGGCGATTCATCATGACAGATTTAAAAGGGGCGAACCGGATCTCGATCTGATCGGGGGGATGCTTCCGATTCTCGGGAGAACAAAGGAAACAGGCACCACAGTCCGTTTTCTTCCGGATCCCGAAATCTTCGAAGTCACCCGTTTCTCTTCGACGGAAGTAAAGTCAAGACTTCATGAAACCGCTTATCTGAATCCGGGCCTTTCGATCTTTTTCAGAGATCTTCGCGGTGAAGAACCGGTCGAAATTACATTCCACGAGCCTGACGGAATCATCGGATTTGTAAGAAATATATGCAAAAACAGCGAGATGGTTACGGAACCGGTATACCTGAAGGGCGACGACGAGGGTATCGAAGTCGAGATCGCCTTTTTGTACGTCAATGAATTCCACGAGAATATCCTGGGCTATTGCAATAACATCTTCAATGCCGACGGCGGAACACATCTGACAGGCTTTAAGACGGCGTTTACGCAGGTAATGAACAGTTACGCGCGGGAGCTTGGCATTCTGAAGGAGAAGGACCAGAATTTTACTGGTACTGATATCCGGAACGGCATGACGGCTGTCGTAAGCGTCAAACATCCGGATCCGAGATTCGAGGGTCAGACGAAAACAAAGCTTGATAATCCGGACGCCTCGAGAGTAGTGGCCAAAGTGGTGGCAGAAGAGGCTCCGCACTACTTTGACAGAAACATTGAGTGCCTGAAGAGCATCCTTTCCTGCGCAGAGAAGGCTGCGAAAATCCGTAAAAATACGGAGAAGATTAAAACCAATCTGCTTGTTAAGCAGAAGTTTTCCTTTGACACAAATGGAAAGCTCGCAAACTGCATAAGCAGAGATCCTTCTAAATGCGAGATCTTTATTGTTGAGGGGGATTCCGCGGGAGGATCAGCCAAGACAGCAAGAGACCGCCAGTATCAGGCGATTCTTCCGATCAGGGGAAAAATACTGAACGTAGAGAAGGCCAGCATTGACAAGGTGCTTGCAAACGCGGAAATCAAGACCATGATCACATCCTTCGGATGCGGATTCTCCGAAGGATACGGTAATGATTTTGACATTACAAAGCTGCGTTATGACAAAATCATCATCATGGCGGATGCGGATGTCGACGGTGCTCATATCGGAACGCTGCTTCTGACGCTTTTTTACAGATATATGCCGGATCTGATCAATGAGGGACACGTATATATCGCAATGCCGCCTCTATATAAGGTGATACCTGCAAAGGGCGAAGGTGAGTACCTCTATGACGACAAAGCTCTCGAGCAATACCGGAAAAAGCACAAGAACAGCCGCTTTACCCTGCAGCGTTACAAGGGACTCGGCGAGATGGATCCGGATCAGCTGTGGGAAACTACGCTGAATCCCGAAACGCGGATGCTGAGAAGAATTGAAATCGGCAATCCCGGATTCTCGTCGGATATAACCGAAATACTGATGGGGACTGACGTTCCTCCGAGACGGGAATTCATCTACGAGCACGCGCAGGACGCAGAGCTTGATTTGTAAAGGAGAAGCTTAAATGAACAGTGCAGAAGACCGGATAATTCGAACGGATTATTCCGAGATTATGCAAAAAAACTACATAGACTACGCGATGTCGGTCATAGTCTCCAGAGCGCTGCCTGACGTGCGGGATGGACTGAAGCCGGTCCAGCGGCGAGTCCTTTACGATATGTGGGAACTCGGTACCAGGTATGACAGACCTTACCGGAAAAGTGCGAGAATCGTCGGCGATACGATGGGTAAGTACCATCCTCACGGCGACAGCTCGATCTACGAATCACTTGTGGTTATGGCCCAGGATTTTAAGAAGGGCCAGGTTCTGATCGACGGTCACGGCAATTTCGGATCCATCGAAGGCGACGGGGCGGCAGCCATGCGTTACACCGAAGCAAGGCTGATGAAGTTTACTTCGGATATCTTTCTGACTGACCTCGATAAAGACATCGTAGATTTTGTTCCGAACTTTGACGAGAATGAGAAAGAACCATCGGTTCTTCCGGCACGTATACCGCATATTCTAGTAAATGGTTCCGAGGGTATTGCAGTAGGTATGGTGACTTCCATACCTCCCCATAATACCGGCGAAGTGATCGAGGCGATGATCGAGTTCATCAAAAATGACTCCATCAGTGACGCTGATCTCATGAAGATTATCAAAGGACCGGATTTTCCCACCGGCGGAATCGTGACGAACGCGGACGAGCTTCCCCAGATATACAGCACAGGAACAGGAAAAATACGTATCCGCGGTAAAGCGGAGATTGAAAAAGGGAAGAACGGAAAAACGAATATCGTCATCACCGAGATTCCCTATACCATGATCGGCAACGGCATCGGCAAGTTCATGAGCGACGTGGCCGCCCTGGCGGAGAACAGAACCCTTCAGGATGTCACTGACATTTCCAATCAATCCTCGAAGGAAGGAACCCGGATCGTAATTGAATGCCGGAAGGGCGCGGACGCGGAACACATTCTCAATGTACTTTATAAAAAGACAAAGCTTGAGGATACCTTCGGCGTTAATATGCTTGTCGTCTCCTCCGGCAGACCGGAGACACTGTCTCTTAAGGGAATTCTTGAGGCCTGCGTGGATTTCCAGTTTGAAATCGCTGACAGGAAATACAGTACACTGCTCGAGAAAGAACTGGAACAGAAGGAAATCCAGGAGGGGCTCATCAGAGCCTGTGATGTCATCGATCTGATCATCGAGATTTTGAGGGGATCCAAAAACAGGAAAATGGCGACGGACTGCCTCGTGATGGGCAAAACGGAGGGTATTCGTTTCAAAAGCCGTTCCAGCGAAAAAGCGGCCGCAAATCTCATGTTCACGGAGCGGCAGGCGAACGCGATTCTGGATATGCGCCTCGTCAAGCTGATCGGGCTTGAAATCGAAGCTCTTATGAAGGAGCATGAGGATACCCTGGCGCGGATCGAAGAGTACCGGAACCTTCTTGAAAATCATGACGCCATGGCCAGAAAGCTGATTTCTGAGCTTATGGCTTTCAAAAAGGAATATGCAAGGCCGCGCAGAACTGCTGTTGAAAATGCTGAAGAGATTATTCTCGCCGAAAAAGAGCCGGAAGTCGAGGAAGTTGTTTTCTGTCTTGACCGGTTCGGCTATGCGAAAGTGATCGACGCTGCGGCATATGAAAAGAACACGGAGGCGGCAGAGGGAGAAAACCGGTGCGTTATCAGAACGCTTAATACAGACAGAATCTGTATTTTTACCGATACCGGAAAAATGCATACAGTGAAGGTTTTTGATGTGCCGCAGAAAAAACTCAGGGAAAAAGGCGTTCCTGTCGATAACATCAGCAACTACTCGAGCAGAGACGAGGAAATTCTCTATGTAGCCCCGATGTCTGAGCTCATGGAATCAGAGCTTTTCTTTGTCACTTCCAGGGGTTTTGTTAAGAGAACTGCCGGAGCAGAGTTTGCGAGCCAGGTCAGAACGATCGCTTCGACAAAGCTTTCGCCCGATGATTCGCTCGTATTTGTAGGAAGATCTGATTCGATGGAAAATGCAGTACTCATAAGCCACGACGGATTCTTTATCCGCTTCGTGCTTTCGGAGGTTTCAGACCTGAAGAAGACAGCTGTCGGCGTCAGGGGCATGAGTCTTTCCGAAGGTGATAAGATCGACGCGGCATACCTTCTTGGAAACATGCATGAGTTCCAGATACCCTGGAGGGGCGGAAAAGTGTTGCTTAACCGGCTGAAAATCGCCAAGAGGGGTGGAAAAGGAACAAAAAGAACGAAATAATGCTTGATTTTTACTGCATCGGGTGATAGATTTAGTAAGTAAGTTGTAATTTTGCTGGGAGCGGCCGAGAGGTCCGCTCCCAGACTTTTGCAGGGAAATATTTTGAGCAGAAAAGAAGAATACGAAGAAAAAACATGGAATCTGCTTCTGCCGGTACTGGAAGAACTCGGCATGAAGCCTGTAGACGTCGAGTATGTCAAAGAAGGCGGAGAGTACTATCTGCGCTGCTATATTGACAAGGACGGAGGCGTCGGCATCACGGATTGTGAAGCCGTAAGCAGAGCGATCGACCCTCTCCTCGATCGGGAGAATTTTATTGACGATGCTTACACGCTGGAGGTCAGCTCTCCGGGACTCGGAAGACCCTTGAAGAGACCGAGGGATTTCGACTATGCGGCAGGAAAGGAAATCGAGCTCAGGCTTTACAAGGCAAAGGAAGGACAGAAAGAATTCCGCGGGATCCTGAAAAATTGGGATAAAGAGCGGATAGAGATAGAAACTGTCGAAGGATTAAGGGAGACATTTTTGAGGAGTGATTTGTCGCTGATCAGGCTGGCATATGACTTTGAGTAAATCTCTTGGTTAATAAGGAGGATTTCGAAAAGTATGAACATGGAACTTAAGGAAGCCGTTGAGCTTCTCGAGAAGGAGAAAGGGATTAGCAAGCAGTCGCTCTTCGAGTCGATCGAACAGTCGCTCATGGCCGCGTGCAAAACGCATTTTGGCAAGAATGACAACATCAATGTGCGTATCGATCCGGATACATTTGAATACTCTGTAACGGCTGAAAAAGAAGTCGTGGAAGATGCGGACAGCATTGTGGACCCGACGCTTCAGGTGACGGTCGAAGAAGCAAGAAGAACGGATCCGCATGTCCTGGCAGGCGATATCATCACCCTGGATATCAATTCCAAGGCTTTCGGAAGAATCGCTACCATGAATGCTAAGAACATCATCCTTCAGCGGATCAGGGAAGAAGAAAGAAATGCCGTCTTTAATCAGTACAACAGCAAGATTAAGTCGGTAGTGTCTGGCGTTGTTCAGAGAATGCAGGGAAAATCCTACTGCATCAATCTCGGCAAGGCGGATGCGCTCCTGAATGAAAATGAACAGGTAAAATCCGAGCATTTCCAGCCGACTGAGCGAATCAAGGTTTATGTGGTCGATGTCAAGAACTCCACAAAGGGACCGAAGATTCTCGTATCGAGAACACATCCCGATCTTGTGAGAAGACTGTTCGAAGAGGAAGTCGCGGAAGTCAGGGACGGAACCGTCGAGATCAAAGGCCTTTCCAGAGAACCGGGATCAAGAACAAAGATGGCTGTCTGGTCGAATGATCCTGACGTTGATCCGGTCGGCGCATGTGTCGGCATGAACGGAAGCCGTGTTAACGCAGTTGTCAATGAGCTTCGCGGCGAAAAGATCGACATCATTGCATGGGACGAAAACCCCGCTGTTCTGATTGAAAATGCGTTGAGTCCTGCGAAGGTGATCACTGTCGGCGCTGATCCTGAGGAGAACTCCGCCAAGGTAATTGTTCCGGACTACCAGCTCTCGCTTGCGATCGGAAAGGAAGGCCAGAACGCGAGACTTGCCGCCCGGCTTACCGGATACAAGATCGATATCAAG
>CADBRO010000300.1 GCA_902797075.1 uncultured Lachnospiraceae bacterium | reverse complement strand
TGCTTCGGAATATAATTCGACATCGCATTTAAAAATGTCGTCTTCCCGGCCGAGGTTCCGCCTCCGATCACCATCGAGTACCGCGCGGCGACGAGTTTTTGTAAAAATGCGGCCGCTTCCTCGGTGATGCTCCCAAGCCCGATCAGCTTCTCCATCGTGATCGCTTCCTCGGGAAACTGACGGATCGTGAGGATCGGCCCGTCGAGCGCGATCGGCGCAACCACGGCATTTACACGACTTCCGTCCTGAAGGCGTGCGTCCACGATGGGGTTCTGTTCATTGACGACGCGGTTGCATTTGCCGACGATCTGCTGGATGACGTCCTCAAGCTTTTCCTTCGACGCAAATGTCTTCCCGTAGCGCTCGATACTTCCATTTTTCTCGATGAAAATGCAGTCGGGCCCGTTTACCATGATCTCGGTCACCTGCTTGTCGTCGATCAGATCCTGCAGGATATCGAGCCTCCGCACGGATGCGAAGAGCTCCTTTCCAAGCGAAACCCGCTCCCGGATCGGCAGATATTCCCCGCGGCTGCTCTCGAGAACCAGGGTATCAATCATGGCCCGGATTTCCGCGTCTTCGATGTCGCCGCAGTTCTCAAGCATTTCCATCAGTTTTTCACGAAGCAGAGTGTATCTTTCCCTGCGTGTCATTCCGTCTGTCCCCCTTCTGTTATTTTGCGAAAATGCGATCCGTATCCGCTGACCTCATTTCCGGACTCCCCGGATGGATATGTGTATTCGCACTCCCCGCCGCTGCCTTCACCGCGCGTTACAGATTATCCCTTGCCGCGCACTCTTCGGAAATGCGTCCGACCGGCCCGTAGAGAAGCTCCGAAAACCAGTCCCCATTTTCCGCGGCTGCGAATTCCGGAATGGCGATTCTCCGGATTCTGTCCCGCACTGCCGAAAAACGGGCGGAGGAAATCAGGCGGGCGAACTCCGCATGTTTCGCTGCGGATGGCGCGTCCCGTCCTCTTTCCGGCATATAGATCAGGTCGCATTCCTCAAGGATTTCCGGCATGATGAGCGGAATTCCGCCGAGATCCAGAAGAAGGATCTCATAGGTCGAATCCGACCGAACGGCGCTAAACAACAGATTCCATTCCTCCATCTGCATCCCGAAAAGCTCTGCCGCCGTCTCAAACGGCGGCAGATAGCCAAGTCCCCGGAATTCCTGTATGACCGGCAGAATCCGCGGCATAAGTCCTGTCTCGCCCTGACGGATATAATAAAGAATGTCGCTGATTCCCCTCTCCGCGCTTCCTCCGGTCAGCGCGATAAAACCGGAGCAGGCTTCCATATTTACAAGAAGCGTCGGTTTTTTCCTGGCAAGAATTTGTCCGAGCGTCACGGCAAATGCCGTTTTCATGGAACGCCCGACGGGAGAAAACACGCCGATGGTTCTGGTTCTCGGTTTGATCAGCTGCTTTCCGCTGCCCGTTCCGGAAGATTCGCCGGCCTTTGAGTAAAGCTCCATTACCTCCCGCACAATCGACGAAGAAGACTGATATTTCGCTACGCGCGGCCACGCACCGGCGCTGCCGCCATTTTCATTTTCATCAGAACCTGGCAGCGCATCCTCCGACTCCGAGTTCCATTCGTTATCCGAAAGCCATACGGTCAGCCTGATCGGCCAGGAATCGATCCTTTTTCGAAATGAATCCTCCTGCGCCGGCCCGTAATGCTCGGAAACAAGAAGGATCTCGACCTTTCGTTTCTCGAGGCAGGCGCGCAGCGATTCCAGGTCGGAGAAGGCCTGTACCTCGAACGGAACCGTATTTTTCTGATTGACGTGATCCATGAAACTGACCGCATAGGCAGCTTCCGGGTCGATAATTGCCATTATGGATCTGCGCATACCCCTAACCTCCATCGCTATCGCTCATTCCCGCGGATCTCCTGCCGTATCGCTCAGCCATCGCTGCGCCGCATAAGATAACAGTTCCCTGTCCATGCTTTCGCAGCAGGGCCGCAGGTAAACATTAGCTGTATTTAAAAGCATCCCGCAAAAAGCAGCACTGCCGCCATAAATACCGGCACCGTAAAATGAAACTCCGCCTCTTTCGAATCCCTGTAGGGAGGCGCGCTGCCGGTCATCTCCGCCATTTTGATGTAAGATGCGAAGCGGATGAGCCTCGGCCGGACCCCGGTCACGAAAATCATAAGCAGCGCTGCGATGACGCCTCCGAAGGCGATGGAAACCGCCATAAATTTAAGTATTTGTATGGGGCCGGTGAGAACTCCGACAGCCATCAAAAGCTTGACGTCACCGGCGCCGATCATCCGGAACCTAAAGAGGGGAAAACCAAAAGCAAATGGAACCGCAGCGCCTGCCAATGCAAAAAGAACTGCGGCGAGAGCCCGGAGCGCAGCGTCCGGAAAGCTGCTCCCGCAAAGGACCGCGCCGCCGGCGGCAAGGGAAAAGCCCGCAAGAGCCCCGCAAAGCGAAATCGCATTGCTGATTTTGTCCGTGAGAAGATCTGAGATAAGGGCACAGGCGGCAAGCAAAAGAACAAAAAGAGAACTGAGCATAAAAAGTGCCTCCGAATTCTGAATTGAATAGAAAAAGAAAGGTACAATCACCAGCGGGAAATCATAAGGATTCAGCGCAGATCCATCAGCGCCTTAGAAAAGAATAAAAACCCAGCGCAGATCCATCAGCGCCTTAGAAAAAATAAGACCCGGAGCCGATTCATCAGCACCTCAGAAAAGAATAAGGATTCAACGCAGATTCATCAGCGCCTCAGAAAAAAATAAGACCCGGCGCCGGGACCGCGCCGGACAGAACTAATTAAGATGCAGCGCCAAAAAAGCGCCTCAAAAGAATGGCAGATCTATGATTTAAGAGGAAGAATGCCTGCTCCTCTGTATTCAAGTATATCGCTCCGATATTCCGCTTTCAATACGGAGTTCTTTCAAAAAACTCGGAGAAAATGCCGAAAATCCGCCATTTTCCTGCCTTCATCTCCCTCTGGCTACATCTTCCCGCAAATGTCCCTGACGGGCTCATTTTCTCAGTGCTATAATGAGCGCATGAATAAAAATATCGAAAAACTAGGTTCCGTAATTTCATCTTTTGTTCCTGAAAAGCCCGGCCGCGCGGCGTCCATGCTTGAGCTTGCCTACCGCGCCGTAAGCTTCCAGGCGGGGCATTTTCCCTCGGGACATTTCACGCGCTCAAGAGAATATCTGCAGAGCTACACCTCGAAGCTTCTCGCCGACATGCTGAAGGATCCTTCGGGCTCCGCGGTCGTCAATATCTTCATGCCGAGCGAAATCTTCTGCGCTCTTGACATGCCGATCATGGCGCCGGAGGCGCTCGCCGCCTACGTGGTAAATACCGCCTGCGAGCGCGTCTTTATCGACAAGGCCGAGGAATGCGGCGCGTCCGAGACATTTTGTTCCTATCACAAGGTTCTGACCGGCATGGCCGAATCCGGCGTCATCCGGCATCCCGCCCTGGTCGCGAACACGTCTCTGGCCTGCGACGCAAACCAGCTGACCTTCCGCAGCCTCGCGGAAAAATGGAACGTCCCCCACTGCATGATCGACGTTCCGTATCACACCGGCGAAGACGCGGTTGCCTATGTCGCAGACCAGCTTCGGGAAATGGCGAAAACCGCCGAGGAGAGCGTCGGGAGAAAGCTTGATCCCGCAAAGCTCAAGGAATGCGTCGCGAGGAGCGGCGAGCAGATCCGGAATTTCAGGAAATATCTGAAGCGCCGGGCAGAGGTACATTTCCCCGAATCGCTGACGCCCGAAATGCTGAACATCGCGGCCAACCATCTCTATCTTGGAAATGAAGCCGGCCTCACTTACAGCAGGCTTCTTCTTAAGGATGTCGCGAAAGCGCCGGCAAACCGCGGTGAAAAGCGGATCATCTGGATGCACGTTCTTCCGAACTGGCAGGAGTCCATCAAAGAGATCTTCCAGGGAGCGGACAATCACAGGGTTGAGATCGTAGCAAATGATCTCGCCATGAGCGCCCTCCTTCCGATGGATCCCGAGAAGCCCTATGAAAGCATGGCGCGCCGTCTCGTACACGACAGCTTCAACGGGACGGGCCGGCGGAGAATGGACGGAGTCCTCGAGGCAGCGAAAAAAATGCAGGCGGACGGCGTCATTATCTTCTGTCAGTGGGGATGCAAACAGACGCAGGGACTTTCACTTGCCGCCAAGAAATATTTTGAAGAGAACGGGCTCCCAACCCTGGTGCTCGACGGTGACGGATGCGACCGCGCAAACGGCGGCGGCGAACAGATCATCACCCGGGCAAAGGCATTTGTGGAGCTTCTGGAGCAATGACATTATGATTACCTATATCTGCAAATATACACCGCTGGAACTCTTCGCGGCGCTCGGAGAGACGCTGTACGAGCCGAACGCCGACGCCTCGGATTTCCGGAGGGTGGACGCGCTGATCCACAGCTCGGTATGCACGCACGCGAAAATGCTGATCGAAGCGGCGCTTGATTCCCATGCGGGAAGCCCCTGGCCGGCGAGTGACAGCGCTTCTTCCGAAGCAGCAGCCGGTGCGGACAGCCAAGGCCACGCCGCCGGCAGCGATGCCTCCTCAGCAGCGTCCGGTGCGAACAGCCTCGTTCTGACCAACTGCTGCGACTCCATACGAAGGGTATACGATACGCTTCCGGCGGAGACATTTTCCATAAAGAAAATGCTGGATCTCCCGCACAGCGCGAAAGAAAGCGCCGTGCGCCTCTACGCGAAGGAGCTGACCGCGCTCAAAGATGAATATGAGAAAATGAGTGGGACGCCGTTCCGTCGCGACATTCTGATCCGCGAGTGGAAAGCTTCCGCCGACAGATGGCAGGACTTCTGCGAGCGAAACAGCGAATATATCGCTATTTTGGGCGCGCGGGTGAGCGATCAGCTCCGGACAAAGATCCGGGACCTGATGCCTTATCCCGTGATCGACCTCACCTGCGGGGGACTTCGGACAATGCCCGCCCCGCCGGACAGAGTGTTCATCGATGTGCCGGACAAAGCGCCGGACTGCATGCCGGAACGAAACGTCGCCTCTCAGGGCAGAGACGCATCAGACGGCCCGGCAGAAAGCAGCATCACCTCCGGAAACAGCGGCTGCGGACCGAATGCACCGGAAGGAGCGGCCTCCGGAAACGCCTGCGGCGACCGGTCCTTGGCGCTTTCCCGCACGGGACTTACGGACGACGAGCTCATTTACGAATACGCGAAGGCGCTGCTTAATCAGATCCCCTGCACGAGGATGGAGAAGACGGAGGCGCGGGACATTTTCATAAAGAATCCCTCGCTTGCCGGAGTCGTCTATCACTCGGTCAAGTTCTGCGACTACTATTCTTCCGAATACGCAGAGCTCAGGAAAAAGACGTCTCTTCCGATCCTTAAGATCGAATCGGACTTTACGTCGCAGAGCGAGGGCCAGCTCGACACGAGGCTCCGCGCATTTGCGGAAAGCCTTGAGCCGCCCGCTACAGATCCGCAGGAAAATGCGGAATCCGCAACAAAACAGACAGGAAATGGCAAACCAATGAAGAATATTTACATCGGAATCGATTCGGGTTCAACTTCAACCAACGTCGCGGCCATCGACGGCGACGGCCGTCTCGTGGCGTGGTCCATCGTGAGGACCGGCGCGCGGGCGGGCACTGCCGCTGAAAATGCGCTCGCGGAGGTGAAGGAGCAGCTTAAGGAAGACGCGGGCAACATCCGCAGAATTGTGGCCACCGGCTACGGGCGCGAGTTCATCCCATTTGCCAACAGCACGAAAACCGAGATTTCCTGCCACGCCCGCGGCGCGCACTACGCCGATCCGAACGCCCGCACGATTATCGACATCGGCGGCCAGGACAGCAAGGTCATCTGCCTCGATGAAGACGGAAATGTCATGAACTTCGTCATGAATGACAAATGCGCGGCGGGAACGGGAAGGTTCCTTGAAATGATGGCGCAGACGCTTGAAATGGACATGAGCGGGATCGGAAGCCGCGGCCTCAAGTGGAAAAAAGATCTTACCATCTCCTCCACCTGCACGGTTTTCGCGGAATCTGAGGTCGTCGGCCTCATCGCGGAAAATACCGAGACGGACGACATCATCCACGCCCTCAACAAATCGGTCGCGTCCCGCACGATCGGCCTTGTGAAGCGCGTGCGCGGCGAGGGCCCGTTCATGATGACCGGCGGCGTCGCGAAGAACACCGGCGTCGCGAAAGAGATCGAGCGGCGGCTCGGCCAGAAGCTCTCCATTATGGAGCATCCGGATCTGATCGGCGCGATCGGAGCTGCGCTGTTTGCGAGAATCTGAAAATAAAAAACGGAGCTGCACCTCTTCGTCCTGCCTCAGGCAGTGCACAAAGAAGATGCAGCTCCTTCTGATTATTTCACAAAATAATCCATCAGCTTCGTGCGGATTTCTTCCGCAATCACGTCGGCATCACGGTCGCCGTCCACAACGAGGATATTCTCCGTATCCTTCAGCTTTTCGAATGCCTCGAAATAACGCTTTCTCGTCTCGATCAGGCGGTCAGTCTGCTCAAAGAGCTCTTTCGTCATCCGGTTCTGCTCGATTCTCTCCATCGTCACCTTCGGATCCACGTCGATAAACACGGTAACGTCAGGACGAAGAAGCTGCGCGCAGGGCTGGTTCGCGGCGATGATCCAGTCCATCGGGAGATCGACGCTCTGATAGGCGTAGGATGAAAAATAGTAGCGGTCGGTGATCACGTTGATTCCCCCATTTAGGAATTTCAAAAGACCGTTGGTCTCATTCTG
This sequence comes from uncultured Lachnospiraceae bacterium, assembly GCA_902797075.1. GTDB lineage: Bacteria > Bacillota > Clostridia > Lachnospirales > Lachnospiraceae > Chordicoccus. The sequence goes on along the minus strand of CADBRO010000300.1, from coordinate 6,509 downwards.
GATATGATCGAGACGGTCCGCTACAAAGAGCGCTGCGATTACGTCATTCGTCGTTTTGATTCTCCCGATCATGATCTGATGAATCAGACTTCCGGTCGGAGAATCATTCGGCTCCGCGGTACGGAATATGGGATACCCGTTCTTTTCCAGATATTTCTTAAGCTTCCGGATCTGCGTTCCTTTACCGCTGCCGTCAATGCCTTCAAATGCGATAAATGCGCCCCTCTTCTCCATAAACACCTCATGAATTATTTTAACAGACACAGGCAGCTCACTGCACTGCGTGTACCAGCTTACTGCCCTGCCTGTATCAGCTCATCGTCTGCCTGTATCAGCTTACTGCACCGCCTGCGCCTTAACCGACCGCATGGCGCTTCCGACTGCCGGGATCAGCAGAACGACAATAGTTGCAAACCCTTCCGCAAAAATATACGAACCGTTGTATGCGATGGAATACTTCCACGGACCGAGCTCCTCAGGCGCCCACTGTCCGAAGAAAATAACGCCGGAAAGCACCGCGAATACAAATCTTCCGAAGATACCTAAGATATACCCGCGCACGAGCCCGTGCTTTCTGTTCGAGAAGAATCCCGACAGGCCGAGCGCGCCGAACGCGAACACATAGTCGAAAAGAACCTGCGGCAGACTTAAGATATACGGATCAATGATAAACTGAAGAAGTCCGTATGACACACCTGCCATAATTCCGACCGCCGGTCCGTACCAGTTGCCGATCAGCGTAACGAACAGCATGGAAAAAAGCGTAACGCTGCCTCCCATCGGCAGATGAAACAGCTTGATCATCGATGTCACCATCGCAAGCGCGATCGCAGCAGCAGCAAATGCCAGATTCTTCGCCGTAACCTTTTTTCCGTGAGTGCTGATTTTCGCGGCAAGAACAAGTACCGCAAAGATGATGATGCCGATGATCACATAACCTGGAACAGTCAAAGCGTAACCATCATCACCAAGTGATTGAACAAAAAAATTAGACATAATGTCTGCCTCCTTCCGCCGGTATTACCCGGATCAAGTAATTAAGGGTCGCGCTTTCGCGCTCTCAGCCGTATTAAGGCGCCCCTGCAACATTTTCAATCATACGCATTGTGAAATCTTATGTCAATCCCCTTGTTGGGCAAACAGAGTGGAAATGACACCATAACGGGTAATATTTGACGGTATTTATTACGGCGCAATGAATCGTCAGGCATGTTATAATTCAGATACATGAATCAGCAGATGCAAAGAAGGCGCGGCTTTTCAACCTGTATGGAATATTATTGGGATATGGCGGGCATCCGGCAGCCTCACACAGCACCCCCTCAAAAAAGGGCCGTCGCCTGGCAAATGCTGTAAGTTATGAAGGAGAATTATCTATGAGCAGCACCGCATTTTCCGCACCCGACGTAATCGCCATAGGCCAGGCTGTTGTTGACTGCACCACATTCTGCCGAAGAAATGATCCCGAGCGGCCGGAGGTCTCCATCGCCCGAAGCATCACTCTCGGCGTCGGCGGAGATGCAGTAAATGAAGCCCTCGCCCTGACGTCTCTTGGCTGCAGGGTCGCCGTCATCTGCGCGCTCGGAAGCGATCCCGCCGGAGATCTCCTGAATGAAACATTAAAATCCAACGGAATCGATATCACCGGCGTGAGCCGGATGGCCCCTCCCTTCGCGACTCCGGTCGCTAATATCTTTGTAAATGAGGACGGCAGCCGGAGCTCCGTAAACTCGGAAGCGACGATGTTACCCGGATATAGGCCCGCTGCAGACAAAAAAGCAAAGGTCGTCTCCTTAGCCAGCCTCTTCCGGGCTCCGCTCGACGATCCCGGCGTGATCCGGGAAATCGTCCTAACCGCAAAAGAAAACGGCGCAGTAATCTGCGCCGATACGAAGCTTCCGACGTTCCGCAGGCTTTCTCTTTCCGACCTGCAGGACGTTCTCCCTTATATTGATTTTCTTTTCCCAAATGAGCGCGAGGCTGAATACTATTCGGGAATTTCCCTGTCTGAAGCCTCTCCCGGAAGCAGCTCTTTGCACGTAGATGCGAACCGCTCCGGAAGCACTGCCATGAATGATGGTCCGGATTGCTCCGAAAACGCCGCCATGAATGATGATCTGGATCGCTCTGAAAACACTGTCATGAATGATGGTCCGGATTGCTCTGGAAACACAGGTCAGGTATTTGAGCGCATGGCGGACGTCTTTCTCTCATATGGAGTTGGCCACATCGTCATCAAAGCCGGCCGCGAAGGATGCTTTGCAAAGAGCGCGGGGAGCGGATTCTTCCATATTCCGGCGCTTCCCGTCAAAGCGGTCAACACGACCGGAGCCGGCGACTATTTCGCCGCCGGGTTCATGTCGGCGCTGCTCCACGGCAAGCCATTTTACGAGTGCTGCGAAAATGGCATCCTGTGCGCCTCAAAGAGAGTAGCCGGACAAGCACTTTGCTGACCTCTTTGCCAGGCTGTGATGAGCCGCTCTTTTAGCCTCGCCAAGAATACGCTATATGCTTTGTGAGAGCACTTGCGCAATCATGCCGCCTTAACTTCAGTGCCCGCTCTTTTTCGCGAGAGCTGCATTTTTATACGCCGGATCATTTGTAACTTCGCGTATCACGGTGATCTTTTCAGGAAAACGGATTTCCTCATTTTCATCCCGAAGCTCGATTTCCAGAGTTGCCTGATCGTCCCAGAATGGATAGACGTCGATTTCAAAATACTGATTGTCGTAAGTCAGGCAGTAGCGCTTTTTATGAATCGTCCTCCGCTCAGGGTCGGCATTTTTCAAAAGCCGGCGGTATTCGGATTTGCTCAGGCGGGTCTCCGTGCTGAGACGCTTCATGCCGTCGATCGGTCTCTTATGAGTTTCATAATACACATAGTTACCGTTCTCACCGCGCCTCCGAATGCGGATTTCTTCGCCGTCCTCGGATTTCAGATATGTCTGGTCGATATCGATGCGCCTGCAGAGCGGATTCGTTTCAAGCCACTCGATATCCGGATACCGGATCAGGAACTTGCGCTCCATTTCGTACGGATGGTCTTCTCCGAGGAACGTAGCAATCTCAGATTCGAGCCGCCGCATTTTCTCTTCAAACCCGGTTGAGTTGTCGATCACCCGGAAATATCTGTGCCCGGTCCAGCTCGCGATCAGACGGTCGTCGAGAGCGATCGCTTCATCGACTGTTTCGTATCTTGCGGCATTGTTCGCATTTGAATAAAACTCTTCAGCGCCATTTGCGGCAGTGACCAGGTGAAAAACCGCGTCGTAGCTGTCGCGCCATTCGACCTCATTTCCATGAAGATGCTTTTCCACCTCGGCAAATTCTTCCGTGGTCATATATGCACGGTTGTCCATGATGCCGCGGTCGCAGACGATCAGAATCTTCTCCCCCGGCATGGTTTCCGCCGCCTGCCTGAACAGGCGCTCCTTCGTCAGCTGAAGCTCCACCTGACATTTCTGATATTCAACATTTGTGCCGCATGTCCACGGAGCGACGCCGCCGGTGATCAGCTCTGTGGCTGTTTCCGGCACGAACAGCACCGTGTATCCTCTGGTCGTAAATGCGTTGCGGATCCAGCTCATCGCCGTTGATTTTCCGGCGCATGGCCCGCCTGTTATAACAATCTTCGTAATCTGCTGCATACTGCTCCTTTATTCCGCATGATTTTCTGATTCCGGTTAAAGTTGCAGTTTTATTTTAGCATATATGCGGAGTAAAGTTGTGAGTTTGCTTGCGTATTTCTTGAATTCTTTGGAGGCAGACTGTCCGCGCGGACGGACTTCATTGATGATTCTTCGATGTGGGCCGTCAGTTCGTACGGACTTCCTTGATGATTCTTCAAAGTGGGTCGTCCGTTTGCACGGACTTCATTGATGATTCTTCAAAGTGATCCGTCAGCTCGCACGGACTTCCTCGATGATTCTTCGATGTGGCCCGTCATCCTCAGGATTTTCAGTTTCTCCCCGCAGGCTTATGGCGATCCTTCCGCATTCATGATAATATGAATTCATAATACGTGCCGCCGCGACGGATGCCTCGCGGCACCATAGTTTAGATATTCAAGGGAGGATCAGGGCGATGTCAAAGAAACTTGGAACACTGGTGAAAAAAGCGCGCACGGAAAATGGGTTTACCCAGGCAGAGCTTGCCGACATGGTCGACGGCCTCTCCGCTTCGGATATTGGAAAGATTGAGCGCGGCGAGAAGGAACCGGAAACCGCAGTCATCAAAGAAATGGCCAAAGCGCTGGGCGTAACGCAGGTATCGCTTGTAAGCGCAGCAACGGGCAGCGGGAAATCATCCGCAAAGCAGACGTCGAAATCGTCCAGCTCAGGATCAACCTCTAAGCAGGCGTCAAAATCATCCGGCTCAGGATCAACCTCAAAGCAGACTGCAAAATCATCCTCCGCGAAGTCATCCTCAAAACAGGCGACAAAATCTGCAGCGAAGTCCACATCCTCCAAAACCACCTCTTCGAAAAAGACCTCCCAGTCCGGAGATCTCAAGCTGACAGCAACGGAGAAAAAGCTTGTTCAGGCTTACCGGAAAGCTGATTCAGCCACAAAAAAAGCAGCCCTCGGGCTGCTTGACGGAAGCGCCTCCCCGCTGGATCTGGCGGCCGCCGTTCTAGCGGCAAAGACTTCCGCCGCTGAAAAGAAAGAAAAAGAAACTTCAGGGCTCGAAAGCCTGGTCGGTTCACTTCTCGGCGGAAAAACAGGGGGATCCTCTCAGAAAGATCCGCTCAGTTCTCTCATAGAAAATGCCCTCGGAAATCTCGGAAAACGTTCTCTCGACGAATAAAAATCACATCAGGGAGCCGCATGGAAAACCTTGCGGCTCCCTGAATTTTTCTGTTCAGGTATACTTTTGTTCTATACAAGGCTCTCACTACAGACCTCTTTTTATCATTCTCTGATGAATCTTCGAGAAGTCGATGCTGCATTTTCCATCGGACAAGCCGATCGGTATCGTATCATCGAAGCTGTATTTCACGGGATCATACTCCCCGCTCTCGAAGCAGTGAACCGTCACAGTCTTATGCCGGGGATCCACAATCCAGTATTCCCGGACACCTGCCTGCTGATATTTATAAAGTTTCAGAATCATATCTTTCATCCGTGTTGAAGGCGACAGGATCTCGACGACCAGATCCGGAGCGCCTTCATACCTGATGGCTCCTGCATCGTATTCACCACAGATTACCAGAAGGTCAGGCTGCACCATCGTATAATTATCACGGTCGAGCCTGACGTCACAGGGCGACAGATAGACATCACAGGGCATCTCGTGTTCATCCACGCACGCGCGGAACAGCAGATGCAGTTCGCCCAGAATCAGCTGATGCACCATGGCCGGCGCTCCCATATCGTAGAAAACGCCGTCAATCAGTTCAACTCTCTGATCCTCTGGCAGGGCATAATAATCATCAATTGTATGCCTTCCATCTGCAGGGACTGTATTATATGCGTAAGAAGCCTCTGATACCTTTCCGGCAGACCGGCCGCTGGCAGGAGTATCGTATTGAAAAGAACGCCCGTTCTGAAGACGGGTACCGTCTCCCGCTCCACTCATGTCATCATGGCGTATCCCCGCTTCATCCATAGCCTTAAAAATGGCGCTCGAAATAGCGTCAAGCGAACGCTTGCGCGGCGCCCTGGTGATGCCGCTGAAAATCTTCTGCACAGTGCTGAGAGGAACTCCTGACCGTGCAGCGATCATTTCGTTGGTAAAACCGAGCTCTGTCTTTATTTCTTTCATCTGTGCTATGGTCATACTTGTACCCCCGTACATACGCTTTGTTGCTTCATTACGGCGCACTAAATTGTATATGAGTTGCTCTTCTCCATAGAAATGCTGCATTACTTCGACGCAGTACACTTAACTGCCTGGCGTGCTGTCGACCACCACATAGATATTATGTCGCCTATTCCATATTGCAAATATAATCCATTATACATCCGCTGTCAATCGTAATATTTCCATTAATATGCAATTAAATTTCCGTATATAGTCATTTCGGCTCATTTTCACACGTTCTATTCCACGCAATGGAAATTTCATCAAACTCGGCCCCACGGCGACAAGAACTCTTTCGAGATCTCCGTCTACAGCTGAAAGCATACAAAAAAACGGGACGCCGCACGAATTAATTCGCACGCCGCCCCTTCTCGCTTTCTGACTGCCTCACCGTTACCAGAGGCTTTCACGCCTTTCCCTCACTCGAAAACAGCTTCATTTTTTCCTCAACGACCTCCTGCACCGCAAGAACTTCATACGGAGCAAGGTCAAAGGCGTTATTCACGCCGGCCGCTAGACCTTTTTCGATACCCCGGACCTGCGCCTTATTAATATCCGTGAAAATGTTGACCTTCGCGATTCCGCGTCTTACTGCCTCGCGGAAATCATCGTCTGAGAGACCGCTGCCGCCGTGAAGCACAAGCGGAATTCCTGTTGCTTCCTTAATGGCGGAGATTCGCTCGAAGTCAAGCTTCGGCGGGAATTTG
>CADBRO010000299.1 GCA_902797075.1 uncultured Lachnospiraceae bacterium | reverse complement strand
CTTCTCCGGTACGACGGCATCCGGAATCCGGCTGCCGACGAGGGTGCTCATGCCGAGAACATTTTCGATACCATCGAGTTCTTCGATCTCCTGCTGCATTTTCGCGGCATCCGCCGAAGGCAGCTCCGCGCTGCAGAGAACCATGTGCGTCGTGGCGATGTGGAAGTCATTTTTCAGCTTATTATTGGCGGTGTAAAATGGCATCGCGTCCTCATCCTCTCCACCGCCGGCCAGCACCTTGGTCAGGTCGTAATAAACCGGAGTGTTCCGGTAACCGATGACCGCAGGAACCATAAGCACGGCGAACAGGATCAGAAATACAGGATAATGCCGGGTAATAAATTCCGAGAGTCTGCTCATGTCGGGAAGAAGCGGCCTGTGCCTTGTCTTTGTAATCGCCCCGTCAAACAGGAGAATCAGGGCGGGCAGAATCGTGACACTTCCGGCAACGCCGAGCAGCGCTCCCTTCGCCATTACAAGTCCGATATCCCTGCCCATCGCATAGCTCATGAAGCAAAGAGCAAGAAAGCCCGCGATCGTCGTAAGCGAACTGCCTGCTACTGAGGCAACCGTATCGGCGATTGCCCGCGCCATCGCCTCCTTGTGGTCCGCTTCCTCATTTTTTCGCGCGGCATAGGCATTCCAGAGGAAAATCGAGTAATCCATCGTGACAGCGAGCTGCAGGACCGCAGCCAATGCCTTCGTGATATACGAAATCTCGCCGAAGAAATAATTCGTCCCGAGGTTATAAAGGATCGTGATCCCGATTCCCAGAAGAAAAACGCAGGGAACCAGCCAGGCGTCGGTCAGAAGCTCCATCGCGGCAAGCGCGCACAGCACCGCGATACCGACATACACGGGCTCCTCCCGTTCGCAAAGGTTTTTAAGGTCCGTCACCATCGCGGAAATCCCGGAGATAAAGCACTGTTTCCCTGCGATGCTCCGGATCGCGCCGACCGCTTCAATCGTCTCGTCAGCGGACGAAGAAGTGTCAAAGAATACGGCGATCACCGTCTCATCGCCTCTCATGAAAATATCCCGTATCTGCTGCGGAAGGATTTCCACGGGTATGCCAAGATCCGCGAAGCTGTCATACCAGACTGCGTCAGCCACATGAGGCACTTCCTCGATTTTCTGACGGAGTCCGGAAACCTCTTTGTTCGACATGCCCTCGGCGATGATCAGCGTAAAAGCGCCTTTTCCGAATTCATCCATCAGAATTTCCTGCCCCTTTACGGTATCGATATCCTCCGGAAGATAGGTCAGCATATCGTAGTTGATACGCGTACCTATAATACCGAGCACCGACGGAATTATCAGCACAAGAGCCGCCGCAAGAATCAGCCCCCTCATTTTCACAACTGCTTTTCCAAATCTGTACAAAAAAACACCTCTTCCAATATATATTTGCTTCTGATGCATGCCAAAACATACATCCTGATCCGCAAAAATAAAACGGTCAATTACAGACATGTGCACAAAAAACAGACACGCAGGGTATATCTGCCCAAAAAAGGCTTTTTCCCTCGTGTCTGTCCTCACGTACCCTTATGATCTCCGCACCTGTATCCGCACTGCTGTGAAACCGTGCCGGCAGGTGTTTTTCCCTTTTGTTTAATCTTCGCTTCCCATCTTCTCAAGCAGCTCTTCAATCTGTCCCTGCTTAATCGCGCAGAGCCACCTGATATACGGACGAATATCGATGCTCATACCGCTCTCGAGGTACTCCATCGTGATGCCGAAGCACACTCCCTTATAGTAGCGGAGGAGAAAATCCTGCTGCTCCTGACCGACATTATATTTTATAAAGAATCCCCGGAGAAATGCCTGCACCGCGTATCCGCAGAGCTTCCAAAGCCCCGCCTCAAAAACCTGCCGGTCGTCCGAGTCATAAATATGAAGGATCTGTTTCCGCCGGTTCTCAGCAAGCCCCGCGGCCATGAGAAGGCAGGACTCAAGGGAATCCGGATCTGTATTTTCACTGATAATCCGGTTGCAGTCATCCTCGATTATCCTCTCGAGAAGCGAGGGGATATCCTGAAAATGATAATAGAAGGTATTTCTGTTAATGCCGCAGTCCGCGACGATTTCCTTCACTGTGATGCTGCTCAGCGGATGCTCCTCCAGCAGCTTTAAAAATGACTCTCTGATTGCCTCTTCCGTGAATCCGGCCATACTCTTGTCTCCCAGATCTTGTTTCACAGGCCGTATCAACCGGTCTGCTTCAGTGAAAACGCCTTTCTTTGATTGACATCCCTATCTATCCGAGTATTTCCTGACGAATTCTTTCACCGCGTTCTTCATTTCATCCAAATGGCGGTCATAGCAGTGACTGTCTCCGCGGATAATTACAAGCTCAGCGTTTTTATAGAGCTGTGCCGCTTTTTCCGCATATTCGACCGGGACCGACTCATCTTCATCTCCGTGTACGATGAGAACCGGTCCGTCGTATCCCACGATCGCTTCCTCCGGATGAAGCATCCGCGCCGTCCTGATATAATTTCCGTCAAGCGTCCAGTTATCGCTCCGGATTTCTTCCGGTATGATCTTCGGATCAAAATTGATGCCTAGAATAGTCCCCTCCCGCGCTTTTTCCGGGATCATCCACGCCGGTGAAAGCGGTATCAGCGCCCGGATTTTCCCGGCGCACATTCCCGCAAGCAGCATGACAAGAAGGCCTCCCTGCGAATGCCCCGCAAGAAGAAGATCCGTAACGAAATCAAGCCCGAGAGCGTAATCGATCACAGCCAGACCTCCTGTGACCCACTTAAAAAGCGTATGGTCCCGGAATTCACCGCTGCTCTTTCCGTGTCCGTACATCTCTACCCTGAGGGAGGCGATGCCGACGGATGTCAGCACGTCGGATACAGCGGTAATGTGCCTCTCTTCCATGTGCCCCGTAAAGCCGTGGAACACGATACATAACGGACAGCGGTCCTTTCCCTCCGGCATGTTAAGCTTCGCGTGATACCGGAGGCCGTCATTTTCAATATAAAACTCTTTTTCTGATATATCGGTCATTTCATGATCTCCTGGAACTATAACGGTTGAACCGGATTTAAAGCCTCCGCGATAATCAGGTATCAGAGAAATTCTTTAATAGCTCTTACATCATCCGCGGTCAGACGGATATTACTTGTGAGATTTGTCCCGTCAGGCTTGGTCACGCTGATCTCCATAACAGTTCCCTCTTCAAGCGCCTGATCTTTTACCGCGCGAAG
>CADBRO010000298.1 GCA_902797075.1 uncultured Lachnospiraceae bacterium | reverse complement strand
GTGGAATTCCTCCGCGAGGTCGGAGCGCATTTCAACGTCAACGTCATGCTGAGAGCCGAGTGCTACAAGCAGAGAATGGAGAAGGGACTGAGCTTCCTTGAATTCAACTACATGATCATGCAGGCATACGATTTCTACAGGCTGTACTGTGATTACGGATGCAACCTTCAGTTCGGCGGCGATGACCAGTGGAGCAACATGCTTGCCGGAACCGAGCTGATCCGAAAGAAGATCGGCGGAGATGCGGACGCCATGACCCAGGTGCTGCTGCTGAATTCCGAAGGCCAGAAGATGGGCAAGACGGTCGGCGGCGCAGTCTGGCTCGATCCCGCCAAGACGACTCCCTACGAATTCTACCAGTATTGGAGAAATGTCGCCGATACCGACGTTCTGCGCTGCATCCGCCTTCTTACGTTCCTTCCGCTCGAAGAGATCGACGCGATGGACAAGTGGGAGGGGAGCCAGCTGAACCGCGCCAAGGAGATTCTGGCGTTCGAGCTCACCACGCTTGTACACGGGCGCGAAGAGGCAGAGAAGGCAGAAGCTGCTGCAAAAGCACTGTTCGGCGGCGGCCCTGCTGCCGAGATTCCGACCACCGTTCTTCATGACGAAGACTTCGAGGACGGAGAAATCGGCGTTATCGGCCTCCTTGTAAAAGCCGGCCTCGCAGGAAGCAACAGCGACGCAAGACGCGCCATAACGAAGGACGGTTCCGTAAAGCTTGACGGACGTAAGGTTACGGATCCATTTGAAAAAGTCTCGAAGGATGTTCTTGCAAAGGGAGAGACGATCATCAGCAAGGGCAAGAAGCTTCACAAGAAGCTTGTCGTTGAATAAGCAGGGAGGAACAATCTATGATTTCCGAGAAAATGAAAGGATTTGTAGCCAACAGTTCCGCCATAAGGGCGATGTTTGAAGAAGGAAAGAAGCTTGCCGCAAAGTACGGAGCGGATCATGTTTATGATTTCAGTCTCGGAAATCCGAATGTTCCGGCACCGCCGGAAGTAAAGGAAGCAATTCTTGATATCGTGGAGAACGAAGATCCGGTTCTCGTTCACGGATATATGAATAATTCCGGTTACGAGGACGTCCGCAGCACTCTGGCGGAGCATCTGAACAGCAGATACGGAACGGATTATTCCGCTTCGAATATCGTTATGACCGTCGGCGCCGCGGGAGGACTGAATGTCATCCTGAAGACGATCCTGAATCCGGGCGACGAGGTGATCGTCATTGCCCCCTACTTCGGGGAGTACCGCTCCTACGCCGGAAATTTTGACGGCGTTATTGTTGCGGTGAACTCCGATCCGGAAACATTCTGGCCGGACCCGGAAGCCGTTGCGGCGGCGATTACTGAAAAAACAAAGGCGCTTATCATCAACACGCCGAACAATCCCACCGGCGTCGTGTATCCGGAAAGCGTCATCCGGAGCATCGGGAAGGTGCTGGAGGAGGGCAGCCGGAAATACGGGACGGAAATCCTGATGATTTCCGACGAGCCCTACAGGGATATCGTGTTTGACGGAGCGGAGGTTCCGTGGATTCCCGACTTTTACGGGAATACGGTTGTGGGATCCTCCTACAGCAAGACGCTTTCGCTTCCCGGAGAACGTATCGGATATCTCGTGATTCCGTCATCGGTATCGGATTTTGAAAATGTGATCTCTGCAGCCAACACGGCAACCAGAATCCTCGGCTACGTGAACGCGCCGTCGCTGATGCAGCGCGTAGCCGCAAGGTGTCTTGACGCGAAAGCCGACGTGGAATTCTACGACAGAAACAGAAAGCTTCTTTACGGCGCGCTTACCGAATACGGTTTCAGCTGCGTAAAGCCGGAAGGGGCATTTTACCTCTGGGTGAAATCTCCGGAAGAAGACGAACGGGCATTTGCCGCCAGGGCAAAAGACACCGAACAGATCCTGGTCGTCCCGGGCAGAAGCTTCGGATGTGCAGGTTGGGTGAGAATGGCGTATTGTGTATCCACGGAGACGATCGAAAACGCGCTTCCGGGATTCCTTAGATTGGCGGAGAGTTATGGGCTTAGAGGATAAAATAAGAAAAGTCGTTCCCTATGTGCCCGGCGAACAGCCGAAGGAGAGCGGGGTTATCAAGCTGAACACAAATGAGAATCCCTATCCGCCGTCGCCGCTGGTACGGGAGGCCATGGAAAGGCTGCAGGCTGACAGGTTCCGTCTCTATCCGGATCCTGCGGCTTCGGAACTGGTATCGGAGCTCGCCCGCACCTACGGGCTTGACGAGTCGCAGATTTTCGTCGGAGTGGGCTCAGACGACGTGCTCGCCATGTGTTTCCTCACATTTTTTAATTCCGACAGCAGCATTCTCTTCCCGGATATTACGTACAGCTTCTATGACGTATGGGCGGAGCTGTTCCGGATCCCTTACGAGCAGATTCCGCTCGACGAGAATTTCCGGATCCGGCCGGAAGACTATATGCGGAAATGCGGCGGGATTGTCATCGCTAACCCGAATGCTCCCACCGGACGCCTGCTTCCTGTCCCGGAAATCGAGAAAATCCTGAAGGCAAATCCTGACTGCGTTGTGATCGTCGATGAAGCGTATATTGATTTCGGCGGTGAATCGGCGCTTCCGCTTATCAGCCGGTACGGGAATCTTGTGGTGGTGCAGACATTTTCAAAGTCGAGGAGCAGCGCCGGGCTTCGGATCGGTTACGCCATGGCGGACCCGAAGCTCATCCGTTATCTGTCGGATGTGAAATACAGCTTCAACTCCTATACGATGAATATGCCGTCTATAAAGCTCGGAGCCGCCGTCCTTCGGGACAGCGCTTATACGGAGAAATGCATCGCGAAGATTATCCGGACCCGGGAAAACACCGCGGCTGCCTTAAGAAAGCTCGGCTTTATTCTCGATGATTCCTGCGCGAATTTTCTTTTCATCAGGCATCCGCAGATTCCTGCCGAAGAGCTCTTCCGGGGGCTCAAGGAGCGGAAAATCTATGTCCGCTGGTGGAATAAGCCGCGAATCAGCAGCTATCTTCGGGTTACAATCGGCACAGACAGCGAGATGGAGGCGTTTCTTTCGGCGCTCCGCTGTCTTCTGACCGACCGGAAATAAGATATAAGGGAAAAACAATAAAAGCAATAAGCTGTAAAGAAAAAGACGTTTAAGGAGAAAGACAAAAGACAGATGAATCCAATACTGCAATGGTTCACGGCACATCCCGGATTTCCTCCGCAGCTGGCTGTAACGCTGGTTTCCATGCTTCCGATTCTGGAGCTTCGGGCAGGTATTCCGTTTGCAAGAGTGCTGCACCTTCCCCTCGGCGAGGCATTGTTTTTCTCGGTCCTCGGTAATATTATCCCGATCCCCCTGATCCTTCTGTTTATCCGGAAGATATTCGAGTGGCTGAAACCGACAAAGTATCTCGGGGGTATCATCACGAAGCTCGAAAACAGGGCGATGAATAAAAGCGACAAAATCGCCAAGGCGGAATTCTGGGGGCTGGTGGCATTCGTAGGAATCCCGCTTCCCGGCACCGGAGGGTGGACGGGAGCGCTGATCGCCGCGCTGCTCCGTATTGACCTTAAGAAAGCTTCTGCGGCAATTCTTCTGGGAATTGCAATCGCAGCGACAATCATGAGTCTCATCGCCTACGGTGTATTCGGATAAGGAGGCGCAATTGGCAGACAACAGGGTAAGACATCTCGGCGTGATAATGGATGGAAACCGCAGATGGGCGAAGCAGCATATGTTTGCCTCGGTGATGCGGGGGCACGAAAAGGGTGTCGATACTTTTATCGATCTCTGTGAATGGTGTGAAAATGCGGGCATTCCCTATCTGACCGTCTATGCCTTTTCAACAGAAAACTGGAAGCGTTCGCAGCAGGAAGTAGCGGATCTTTTCAAGCTGATGAGACGTTTTTTCGTCGATGAAATCCACCGCTGCGTGGAAAAAGGCGTGAGGGTAGTGGTTATCGGAAATCTGTCTCCTCTAAGCGCAGAAGACCGGAAGATTATCCGGGACGCGGAGGAGCTGACGAGGAACTGCAGCACGCTTTACCTTCAGATCGCGCTGAGCTACGGGGGGCGCGACGAGCTTTTGAGAGCGGTCAGGGCGTTTTCAGAGGATGTGGCCGCAGGCAGAAAGCAGCCGGAAGATATCTCGGAAGAGCTTTTTGAGAGCTATCTTGATACCGCAGGCGTACCTGACATGGATCTCGTGATCAGAACGGGAGGAGACAGAAGATTATCAAATTTTTTCCCGTGGCAGACTACGTACGCGGATCTCTATTTTACGGATATTCTCTGGCCTGACTTTTCCGAAGAAGAGCTGGCGAAAGCGCTTGATTATTATGCTTCCGTAAAAATCAACAAGGGAAAATAAAAACGGACTTAATGTAATTGCGGGGAAAGGACGTGACTGATATGAAGGACGACCTCGGCAGATTTCTTGAATACTACGGTGAGACAAAGAAAAGGCTGACCGCCAAAAATAAAGCGTACAACCGGGAGATCCGGAAGGATAAGAATCCCGCCGTCAGGCTTTTCATGCAGGATCTTGCCGATATGAACGAGGGCGGAAAAATGCTCCGCGGCATGCTGGTCAGCCTCGGTTACAGGATCGGCGGCGGAAAGAATCCTGAATACAGCGATAATCTTTCGATCGCCTACGAGATTTTCCAGACCGCGGTACTTGTTCACGACGATATTATCGACCGGGCGGGTTTAAGAAGAGGAAAAATCACGATCCACCGGCGTTACAGGCATCGCATGGACGCGCGCGGGGCAAAGGTTATGTCAAGGATGGACGACAGAGCGCATATCGCCGAGTCGGCCGCTCTGTGCACCGGCGATATAGGCCTGTATCTCGCAAACCGGAAGATTGCGGTGGATTATGCCAGGGACG
>CADBRO010000297.1 GCA_902797075.1 uncultured Lachnospiraceae bacterium | reverse complement strand
GGAAACGACGGAATATCTTTTCCGAAGCGGTGCGCGTGAGGTTCATATCCGTCCCGCCTGTCCTCCTCTCGTCTTCGGCTGCCCGTATCTGAATTTCTCAAGATCTAATTCGGAAATGGAGCTGATCACGAGACGCATGATCGAGAAACTCGAAGGTACGGCGAATCCTTCCGGTGAAATCCTGGAGAAATATCTGGATCCCGACACGGATGAGTACAATACCATGCTGGAAGAAATCCGTCAGGAGCTCAACTTCACCTCACTGCATTTCCACAGGCTCGACGATATGATCGAAGCAATCGGTCTTAAGCCCTGTGATCTGTGCACATACTGCTGGAACGGTAAATAACCGTTCCGGCTTTTTTATTGCTTTTCGAGTCTTGCTACCGATGCGCAGAGCTTTTTCACTCCCCAGCCCGGAAAATCGACTGATACGAAGTAATCTCTTCCGCCGTCCGTTATCTCTTTTACTACGCCCGTGCCGAATTTCACATGCCTCACCGAATCCCCCGGCCGGTAATCCGGAAGCACTTTTGTCCCTTTCGGAACGCTTCCCGTAAATGTCCGCTTCGGCTGCTGTACCGGTTTCGGCGCCGGCGACAGCATAGCGCTGCGGAAAATCCGGTTCGCGCCTGACGGAGGAGCAATGCTCCGCTTATCGGGTACATCATATCCGTTATCTATGTATTCTCTTGGAATCTCCCTCACAAACCGGGAGAGCGGGCTCTGGACGATATCTCCCCTCAGCATACGCTCTCTTGCCGAAAGAAGTGTCAGTTTTTTCTTTGCGCGCGTGATGCCGACATATGCCAGCCTTCGCTCTTCTTCTATCTCCGATTCCGGGTCATCGGCGTCGATCGACATACGGCTCGGAAACAGGCCTTCTTCCATTCCTGCCATATAGACGCAGGGGAATTCGAGTCCCTTGGCGGAATGCAGTGTCATGAGAAGTACTCTGTCGTCATCGAGATCGGTCTCGTCGATATCTGCAATCAGGGCGATCTCTTCGAGGAATCCGGATAGTGACGGACTTTCAGCGCTTTCCTCGTACTGCACCGCTTTATTGACCAGTTCGTCGATATTTTCGATGCGCGCTCTGGACTCCTCTGTATCTTCGGCTTCCAGCTCTTCCGTGTAGCCGGTTCCCTTTATTACATCTTTTAGAATATCACTGATCTTCCGCTCGCCGGAGCCGCTCTTCATTTCCTCGATAAATGAGGTAAAGGCCCCGATTTTCTGCGCGGTTTTTTTCGCAATTCCGGGAATACGCTCTGATTCGCGTGCTGCCTCGTAGAACGAAAGGCCTTCTGTTTCCGCGTAGGAAGCAACCTTTTCGATCGTCGTATTTCCGATTCCGCGCTTCGGAATGTTGATGATCCGCCTCACGGCGAGATCGTCTCTTCCGTTATCGATGGTTTTAAGATATGCGACAATGTCCTTGATTTCTTTTCGCGAGTAGAAATTGATTCCGCCTACGATGCGGTAGGGGATATTTGCCAGTATAAATTTTTCTTCAAAGAGACGGGACTGGGCATTGGTGCGGTAAAGAACCGCGCAGTCATGGTAGGAGAACCGACGGTCATCGACATCCTCCCGGATCGCATTCGCGACATATTCCGCTTCTCCGAACCCGTTTTCGAATCTCCGGAACTGAACCTTTGCCCCCTCCTCATTTTCAGTCCAGAGCTTCTTGTCTTTTCTGCCGTGGTTGTGGCAGATCACCTCATTTGCCGCATTAAGGATACTTTTTGTGGACCTGTAATTCTGCTCAAGACGTACCACCTGCGCATCCGGAAATACTTTTTCGAACCCGAGGATATTTCTGATATTGGCGCCGCGGAACCGGTAAATGCTCTGGTCGTCGTCTCCGACTACGCACAGATTCCTGTATTTCGAAGCCAGAAGGCTTACGAGTCTGAACTGGGCAGTATTTGTATCCTGGTATTCGTCAATCATCAGATAGCGGTAGCGGTCCTGCAGAATCTCAAGCACTTCCGGATGTGTTTCCAGAAGCTCAACCGTCTGCATGATGAGATCGTCGAAGTCCATCGCGTTATTTTCCGCAAGGCTTTTCTGGTACGCTTCGTAAAGCACGCCTGTCTTTGATCCGTAATAGTCCTTATTCCGCTCCATATATTTCTGCGGATCGATCAGTTCATTCTTTGCGGATGATATGGACGCGAGGATAGTTTTCTCCCTGATCATCTTGGGATCGAT
>CADBRO010000296.1 GCA_902797075.1 uncultured Lachnospiraceae bacterium | reverse complement strand
TTCGGCGAAGCGGACGCTGATATTCTGGTAATTGAACTTCACTTCCTGCATCTTCGGGGAGGGATCCCGGTCTTTTCCGTAGACGATGCCGTTCCCGGAGAAGTTGTAATCGCAGGGCCTGTCGCCGAAGTCGCCGCCGTAGGCCTGGTATTCCCTGCCGTACCGGTCGCGCGCGTCAAGCGACTGGTCGATATAATCCCAGATGAAGCCTCCCTGATAGAGCGGCTCTTCGTCCGTCAGATCCGTATATTTCCGCATTCCCCCGCAGGAATTACCCATCGCGTGGGTGTACTCGCAGCAGATGAACGGTTTGTCGCGGTGCTCCTTAAGGAAGCTTCTGATGTCCGCCACGGAAGGATACATCTGGCTTTCGATGTCGCTTGTCCCGCTATAGCGCCTGTCGTGGAAGATGCCCTCGTAGTGAACCGGCCTTGTGGGATCCAGCGCCTTGAACTGCTGTGACATTTTATAAATGCTGCTGCCGCCGAAGGACTCGTTGCCGCAGGACCAGATCAGGACTGAGGGGTGGTTCCGGTCGCGCATCAGCATGCTTTTCGCGCGGTCGAGGACCATTTCACAAAATTCGGGACGGTCGCCCGGCACTGCAAATGAGACCGGTTTTTTGCCTGCTTCGATCGGGATCCAGGTTCCGTGCGTCTCCATGTTGGTTTCGTCGATCACGTAGAGGCCGAGCCTGTCGCAGAGACGGTAGAAGAAGGAAGCGTTCGGATAGTGGCAGGTTCTGACGGCGTTGATGTTATTCCGCTTCATCGTCAGGAGATCGTGTCTCGTCACTTCTTCGCTGATGCATCTTCCCCGGTCTGAGGAAAATTCGTGGCGGTTGACGCCCTTAAATACGATGCGCTTTCCGTTCAGCGTAAGAAGGCCGTCTTTTATGGCAAACTCGCGGAAGCCGACCTCGCTTCTTACGATTTCGGTAAGAGCCCCGTCTTCGCCGTATACCTCAATCTCAAGATCGTAGAGCGCCGGAGATTCCGCGCTCCAGAGCGCGGGACCGGTTACGGAATATTCGAAACAGCTGTTCTGATCAAGTTGTTCTTTTTCTTCAATGACGATGCCGCCGTCCCGTATTAGACGGACGAGCGCCGAGCCGCGGGAGGTCGTTTTGGCAGAAAGCTTAAGCGTCCAGTCGTCAAAACTGCTGCCGGGGATTGTCTGAACGCACAGATCCCTTATGTGAACCGCGGGCTGCGTATAAAGAAAGACATCCCTGAAAATGCCGAAGAAGCGGAAGAAATCCTGATCCTCGCACCAGCTGGCAGAAGTCCATTTGAAAATCCGGACCGCGATCCGGTTGCGGCCGGAGCGGACGAAGGGCGTAAGATCGAACTCGGAGGGCGTAAATGAGTCCTCGCTGTAGCCGATATAGCTGCCGTTAAGAAAGACGGCGATGGCGCTCTCCGCGCCCTGGAAGGAGATGCCGACGGTCTGTCCCTCCATGAAATCCGGAAGAACAAAATCCCGGATATAGATACCCACCGGATTGTATTGCTCCGGAATCTGTCCCGGCAGGATTTCTTCCCTGCCGTCCCAGGGATACTGGGTGTTGACGTACTGGGGCTTTCCGTATCCCGACAGTTCGATGTGCGAAGGAACCTGGATGTCGTCCCAGCCTGACGCGTCATAGTCCGGGTCCTGGAAGTTCGTGACGGCGGACTCATAGTTTTCCGCGTAGGAGAATTTCCAGGTTCCGTTCAGGCTGAATCGGAAGTCTGATTTTCCGTCGGGGCGGAAGCAGAGATGGTCCGAGTGGGCAGGCAGCCGGTTTTCCTGGAACACGGCGGGATTCTTCGTGATTTCGTGATGAAATTTGTCCATAAAATGACCTCCGGTGATGATTTCGGCTTACGGAACAAAAGCCTGTCTCCTGTCATTTTACTATAATTTCTGCGGATTGTCCGCTTTACTTCAGGGCTTTTACGTAGCATAATGTCAAGAGCAATGAACGGGTAAGGGGCGTAATTCAATGAGTCGCGAAAAATCAGGAAAATATCTGCTGTTTGCCGGCGCGCTCGTCTTCTGGATCTTCGTCTGGCAGGCAGCGGCTTATGCCGTTAACCGGCAGCTTCTGATCCCGGTGCCGACGCCGGCCGGGACGCTGAAAGCGCTGCTCGGTCTTATGAGGCAGCCGGATTTCTACCGGTCCGTGCTCTCGACGATCGTGAGAGTGGCGTCAGGCTTTGCTGCCGCATTTCTGCTGGGGACGGCTCTTGCCGTTCTGACTTCCGGATCGGCGGTTTTCCGGACGGTCATGGCACCCCTTCTTTCGGTCATACGGGCGATCCCGGTCGCGTCATTTACGATTCTGGTATTCTTATGGGTGGAGAGGGAACGGATTCCTTCGGTGATTTCCTTTTTCACGGTGCTCCCCATGATATGGGCGACGATTGAGAACGGGCTTTCGGAGGCGGACAGCGGACTGATCGAGATGGCGAAGGTTTTCGGTATGCCGGGAAGGCGGATTCTTACGGAAATCATTCTGCCGGGAATCCGGCCGTTTTTCAGCGCGGCTGTGATGAACGGAATCGGATTTGCGTGGAAGTCGGGAGTCGCGGCCGAGGTGATCTGCAGGACGAGAAACTCCATCGGCGATCTTCTCTGGGCGGGGAAGTCGTCCGTGAGCTATGATGAGGTTTTTGCAGTGACGCTGGTGATCGTGATCTTAAGCGCTGTTCTGGAAGGAGCAGCGAAACAGGTCATGAAAGCCGACGCCGGGATTTACGGCGGAAAAAAGCAAAAAGCACGCGCTTTTTAGAGAAAAGGAGAAATTATGCAGTATCGGAAAAACAGGAACGGCGAGCCTGTCTCACTTCTTGGTTATGGCTGCATGCGCTTTACCAAAAAAGGAAACTCCATCGACTACGATAAGGCGGAAAAGGAAGTAATGCGGGCCGTCGGGCTCGGAGTCAATTATCTTGACACCGCCTACGTCTACCCGGGCAGCGAGGAGGTCGTCGGGAAAATCGTGGAGCGGAACAAGATCCGCGACCGGGTGAATATCGCGACAAAGCTTCCGCAGTATCTCGTCAGGCGCCGCGAACAGATCGACCGGTATTTTGACGAGGAGCTCGCAAGACTCCGCACGGATCATATCGATTATTACCTTATGCATATGTTTACGGACATTTCGGAATGGACGAAGCTGCAGGGCTTTGGCATTGAAGAATGGATCCGCAGCAAAAAGGAATCCGGGCAGATCCGGAACATCGGATTCTCGTTCCACGGCAATTCCGAGATGTTTCTCAGGATTCTCGACGCGTACGACTGGGATTTCTGCCAGATTCAGTACAATTATCTCGATGAGCACAGCCAGGCGGGCAGGACCGGACTTCAGCGCGCGGAGGAGAAGGGGATTCCCGTGGTTATCATGGAGCCTCTCCGGGGCGGAAAGCTTGTGAACCTGCTTCCCGATGAGTGCAAAACCCTGATCCGCGATTACGGAAAGCAGAAGAAAGACCGGAACTGGACGCCGGCCGAATGGTCATTCCGCTGGCTGATGAGCCAGAGCGGCGTCACCTGCGTGCTTTCAGGCATGAATTCCCTCGAGATGGTTGAGGAGAACTGCAGGATCGCCTCTGAGTCAAAGGTGGGGGAATTTACCCCGGAGGATTTCGGCCTGATTGAAAAAATCGTGGCCGGGATCAACCGGAAAATGAAGATCGGATGCACGGGCTGCGCTTACTGTATGCCCTGCCCGAAGGGCGTGGATATTCCCGGCATTTTCAGATGCTATAACCGGATGTACACGGAAAACCGCTTCGCGGGATTCTGGGAATTCTATCAGACGCTCGCCCTGCGCAGTGATCCGCCGTTTTCCTCGCAGTGCGTGGGCTGCGGGAAATGCGAGCAGCACTGTCCCCAGGCGCTGCCGATCCGTAAGTACCTTAAAACCGCCGACCGCGCTCTGCGGCCTTATCCCGTTCGCGGCGTTCTGGCGGTGGTCAGAAAATTCATGTTCCACTAAATTGGAGGATATATGGAGTTCAGTCTTATTCTCGGAAGCAAAATAGCGATGATGATGCTTTGGGCCGTGGCGGGCTATGTGCTCGTGAAAACAGGCATCATGAAGAGCTCCGAGAGCAAAACACTGTCAACCCTGATGGTTTACATCATTACGCCGTGTATGATTATTCACGCGTTCCAGATCGATCTCACCCCGGAGCGGGTGGGCGGCCTTGTGGGAGCGCTGGTTTTTTCTGCGGCGGCGCAGCTGGTCTTTATTCTTATAACAATGCTTATCCGGAAACCGCTTAACCTCACGAGGATAGACGAGGCGACCCTGATCTATTCAAACTGCGGCAATCTGATTCTTCCGCTGGTCGCCATGATCCTCGGAGACGAATATACCTTTTACGTAGCGGCTTATATGGCGACATTTAATCTGCTCCTCTGGACTCACGGCGTCATGCTGCTTCGCGGGAGGGAGAACGTCAGCGTCCGGAAACTGTTCCTTAATCCGAACATCATCGCCGCTGTCGCGGGACTTCTGCTTATGTTCGCGCATATCCGCCTTCCGGAGATCATAGACGGAGCGATGGCAGGGCTTTCGGATATGATCGGACCGGCCTCGATGCTCGTGATCGGAATGGTTATCGCAGAGAAAGATATTGTCGCGGCATTCCGTTTTGTGAGGGCCTATCCGATCGTGCTTGGCAGGCTGGTCGTGTATCCGGTGATCGTGATGCTTCTGCTCTTTGCGACAGGCCTTACGAGGAAATATCCATTTCTTACCCCGGTGCTTCAGGTATCCATGCTGTCGGCAGCGGCGCCGCCGGCTTCATTTGTATCACAGCTGGCAGTGGTTTATGATATCGAACCCTTTAAGGCCGGCGCATATAATATTGTAGGAACGATTTTCTGCATCATCACGATGCCGCTGATCATTTTCATGTATCAGCTCATGTTCTGACAGATGCCGGTTGACTTTTTTGAGCAAAATGGCCAAAATGGATTTGTAAGCAGATATACCAGAACGGTAACCGCTTTTTAAGCCGCGGCGGCAGGAAGCGGGACCTTGAACAAAGGAGAGTGTCATGGAAAGAAAATGGATCAGATGGACAGTTCTGCCGGTGTTGTGTCTTCTTGCAGCATTCATCGCAGCGGTTCCGGCTTTTGCGGCGCAGAAGCCTCTTGTGGATCTCGGTTTCTCTGAAAAGGAGTCGAGATATTATACGCAGTACGACGTCACCGGAGACGGAAAAGCGGACAAGTTCCTGATCGGCCTCAGCCAGGAGAAGGAAGGCGGATCTTACGGGCGGATGACCATTCTCATCAACGGAGCGGTTGTATTTCAGAGAGATTATGATATTGAAGGCTGTTTCGGCACAAACGTCAAGCTGATTACGGTGAAAAGCGGGAGAGTGTTTATCTATCTGAAGGATACTCTCGGAGATTTCAACACGGTGTGCGCTCTTTTCAAATTCAACGGTAAGAAGCTGATTAAAATGTATGATTTCAGAACTCTTAACGGGCTTCTGCCAAAGAAGGGATATTCGTACGTCACCGCGGCTCCGACAGCTGTGAGCGGCAACGTCATTTCCTTCCATGAAGGTCTTCAGTGCCCGGCTCTCGGGACGACCGGATGGGACATGAAGCTGGTCTATAAGGGCGGAAAGTTCCAGCTCACAAGCCGCTACGCCAAGATGAACGGCGTTGACGGAAAGTCACCGAACAAAAAATATAAGCTTCGGGCCGACATCACTGCTTATCCCACAGCCACGGCGGCAAAGGTCGGGAGAAAGTTCCGGAAAGGAACGCTTCTCAGAGTTACGCAGCTCGTGATCGGAAACGGATTCGTGAGATTTAAGGTGATAAACAGCGCCGGACGCTACGGATATGTCAGTATCCTTCGGGGAGCGACCGTGGGCGGATCAAGATATCCCATCTTTGAAGGACTGGATTACGCCGGCTGAAGATTTGAAAAGATAAAGGACCGTCAGCCTTGACGGGGAACAGAACCTGTGCTATAGTAGGAAAGCTACGAGTAACAGGTTCTTTTTTTTTGCGCAAAATAAGCTATCAGGAAAAAGAGGAACGCAGATTATCATTGGAGGTGAAAACCGTGCGTACAAGGATAACATTAGCGTGTACAGAGTGCAAACAGCGTAACTACAACACAATGAAGGATAAAAAGGAACATCCGGAGAGGATGGAGACCAAGAAGTACTGCAGATTCTGCCGCAAGCATACGCTGCATAAGGAAACCAAGTAATTACCGTTTGGGAAGACAGGTATATTGAGATGGCAGATAACGAAAAGAAAGCAGTCAAAGCGAATGAAAAAAAGCAGATGAGCTTCTGGCAGGGCGTCAAGCGCGAGTGGAAGAAGATCATGTGGCCCACAAAGGACGATATCATTAAGCGGACCGGACTTGTCGTCGTAATCTCGCTTATCATGGGCATCATTATCACTGTGATCGACAGCGCGGCTCTTTATCTGATTGACCTTATCATGTCAATCTGAAACGGCCAGGAAGATAAGAGGTTTTTTGATGGCAGAAGCGAAATGGTATGTGATCCACACCTATTCGGGATATGAGAACAAAGTAAAGGAAGATATCGAAAAGACGGTGGCTAACCGTCAGATCGAAGATGAGATCCTTGAAGTCAGGGTTCCGCTTGAAGAGGTCAAAGAGATCAAAAACGGCGTCGCAAGGACGGTTCAGCACAAGCTGTTTCCGGGATATGTCCTCGTCAACATGGTGATGAATGACGAGACATGGTACGTCGTCCGGAATACCCGCGGTGTGACCGGGTTTGTCGGTCCGGGAAGCAAGCCGGTACCACTTACTCCGGAAGAAATGTGGCCGCTTGGCATCGGCGAAGGCAAGGAAGCACCGGCCGGACAGAAACCGAAGGTTGTCGTCGATTTCGAGAAGGGCGATATGGTCGTTGTAATCGCCGGAGCCTGGGAAGGAACGGAAGGCGCTGTTCAGGCAGTAAACGCCCAGAAGCAGACCGTCACTATCATGGTGGAACTGTTCGGCAGGGATACACCTGTTGAAATCAGCTTTGCCGAAGTTAAAAAGAGATAATCGTCCCCGCCGGTCACTAAGCCATACCGGGAAGAAAGGGACTGGTTTTAAGAGAAGTGGAAGGGTTTTATTACTCGCATTTACCACAAAGGAGGTAACATCATGGCAAAAAAGGTTACAGGTTACATTAAACTGCAGATTCCGGCTGGCAAGGCAACTCCCGCTCCGCCGGTAGGTCCGGCTCTCGGCCAGCACGGCGTCAATATCGTTCAGTTCACAAAGGCTTTCAACGCCAAGACTGCTCAGATGGGCGACGTTCTGATCCCGGTCGTGATTACCGTTTATGCGGACAGAAGCTTCACATTTATTACGAAGACACCGCCTGCAGCCGTTCTTATTAAGAAGGCACTGGGTCTACCGAAGGCCTCTGGTCAGCCGAATAAAGTCAAGGTCGGCAAGATCACAAAGGCACAGATTAAAGAGATCGCCGAGACAAAGAGACCGGATCTTAACGCAGCAAGTATCGAAGCGGCAATGAGCATCATCGAAGGCACCTGCCGCAGCATGGGCGTAGAGGTAGTTGACTGATCATAGGTGGAAGGAATTTCAGAATTCCGTCAGTACCACAAGGAGGTAGAATTCATGAAACACGGGAAGAAATATAACGAAGCTGCAAAAGCATACGATCGCGCACAGCTTTATGATCCGAGCGAAGCAATCGCTCTCGTAAAGAAGACTGCAGTCGCGAAGTTTGATGAGACAATTGAAGTCCATGTCCGCACGGGATGCGACGGACGTCACGCTGACCAGCAGGTCCGCGGCGCTGTTGTTCTTCCGAACGGAACCGGCAAGAAGGTCCGCGTTCTTGTTTTCGCAAAGGGCGCGAAGGCTGACGAAGCTACAGCTGCAGGCGCTGATTATGTCGGCGAGGCAGAGCTTGTTCCGAAGATCCAGAACGAAGGATGGCTTGATTTCGACGTCGTCGTCGCGACACCGGATATGATGGGTGTTGTCGGACGTCTCGGCCGTGTCCTCGGACCCAAGGGCCTTATGCCGAACCCGAAGGCCGGCACGGTGACCATGGATGTCGCCAAGGCTGTCCAGGATATTAAAGCCGGTAAGATTGAGTACCGTCTTGACAAGAGCAACATCATCCATGTTCCGGTCGGCAAGGCATCCTTCAGCGAAGAGCAGATCGCCGAGAACTTCAAGGCTCTTATGGAAGCGCTTGTAAAAGCCCGTCCGAGCACACTGAAGGGAACATATCTCAAGAGCATTACCCTTGCGTCCACGATGGGCCCGGGCGTCAAGGTCAATCCGCTGAAGGTTCAGTAATTGCGGATTTAAAATATGAGAGTTGACACCGGTAAAATGCGGTGTTATTATACTCAGGACTCAAGCCGAAGACAGCAGGTGGTTTTTAACCGTAAGCATTGCGCCTGCCGAGGATTTGAATCTTTCATTTAGGGAGATCATATCATATCCTGCGTGTCGGAAGCGGCCCGCAGGATATTTTCGGTTTATGAAGAAAAATAAAGAAGGAGGAAAAAGGGTTCATGGCAAAGGTAGAACTGAAACAGCCTGTTGTCGCTGAAATCGCGGAAGCGGTCAATGGCGCAAAGGCAGCGGTACTTGTAAATTACCTTGGACTCACGGTCGAGCAGGATACGGCTCTTCGTAAGGAACTTCGCGAAGCCGGCGTCGCTTACAAGGTATACAAAAATACCATGATGCACCGTGCGTTCGAAGGAACGGATTTCGCACAGCTTGATCCGCATCTTGAAGGTCCGAACGCGCTCGCTGTTTCCAAGGAAGATCCGATCGTTGCGGAAAAGATTCTTGCGAAGTATGCGAAGCAGTACAAGTGCTTCAACATGGTAGCCGGCATCATCGAGGGCGGCTACGCAGATGAGGCGAAACTTACGGAGATGGCGAACATCCCGTCAAGAGAAGTTCTTCTCGGAAGACTCTTCGGCAGCATGCAGTCTCCGATCGCGAACTTCGCACGTGTTGTCAAGCAGATCGCGGAGAACGGCGGCGAAAGCGCAGCAGCTCCCGCAGAGGAAGCTCCTGCAGCAGAAGCACCTGCAGCAGAATAAAGAAGATACGGAATTCAGAAAGAACGGTCCGTTCCTGCGAAGTGCATGACCGGACAGCATAAAGAAAATAACGGAGGAATATATCATGGCTAAACTGTCGATTGAAGAGTTTATCGCAGCAATCAAAGAGCTTACTGTTACAGAACTTAATGACCTCGTAAAAGCTTGTGAAGAAGAATTCGGCGTTTCCGCAGCAGCGGGCGTTGTCGTTGCAGGACCGGCTGCAGCAGCTGAAGAAGCAGAAGAGAAGACTGAGTTCGACGTCGAACTTCAGGATGCAGGCGCTTCCAAGGTTAAGGTTATCAAGGTTGTCCGTGAAGTTACCGGACTCGGCCTGAAGGAAGCTAAGGATCTTGTTGATTCCGCTCCGAAGGTAGTCAAGGAACAGCTCGACAAGGAAGCAGCTGAAGAACTCAAGAAGAAACTTGAAGAAGTCGGCGCTAAGGTCGCTCTTAAGTAATTAAAAACAGATATGAAGACAGAACACCAGCCAGCGATGGCTGGTGTTTTACATTTTTTTATCAATTTTTTTACAATAATCTTTGACAGATTGAAAACTCTGTGTTACATTGAATGATGCACTATTATGCAGCACTGTATTTTTGCGCGCAAAAATCAGTTCACATAATAAATCTAACAGAAATACGGGGTGAAACGTCGAATGGAGAAAAACAGAATTCGTCCGATCAAGTCCGGAAGGTCCATGCGAATGACCTATCAGCGGCAAAAGGAAGTACTGGAAATCCCGAACCTGATCGAGGTTCAGAAAGACTCCTACAACTGGTTTATAACCGACGGCCTCAGGGAAATCTTCAACGATATTTCTCCGATTGAAGATTACTCGGATAAGCTGAGCCTTGAATTCGTTGATTTCCAGCTTGCAAGGGACGAAGTTCAGTATCCGATCGAAGAGTGCAAAGAGAGGGACGCCAATTTCGAGGCGCCTCTTAAGGTTACCGTTCGCCTTCATAATAAGGAAAACGGAGAAATCAAGGAGCACGAGGAGTTTATGGGCCGGCTTCCCCTGATGACGGATACCGGCACCTTCATCATCAACGGCGCGGAACGTGTTATCGTCAGCCAGCTTGTCCGTTCGCCCGGTATTTATTACGGAATCGGACACGACAAGATCGGAAAGAAGCTGTACTCCTGCACTGTGATCCCGAACCGCGGCGCATGGCTGGAATACGAGACGGATTCCAACGACGTTTTCTATGTACGTGTCGACAGAACGAGAAAAGTTCCGATCACGGTGCTGATCCGTGCTCTCGGCGTGGGAACGAACCAGGAAATCATAGACCTGTTCGGTGACGAGCCGAAGATCCAGGGAAGCTTCTCCAAGGATCCGGCTTCGAATTACACGGAAGGCCTCCTGGAACTCTATAAGAAGATCCGCCCGGGCGAACCGCTCGCAGTGGATTCCGCGATGCAGCAGGTGCATAACCTGTTCTTTGACGCGCGCAGATATGACCTCGCGAAGGTAGGCCGCTATAAGTATAATAAGAAGCTGCTTCTCCGCAACCGTATCGCCGGGTTTGAACTCGCCGAGGACGTTATTGACGCCGAGACCGGCGAGGTGATCGCACAGGCCGGTGAAACAGTGTCCGAGGAAATGGCGGATAAGATTCAGAACGAAGGTGTTCCTTCGGTCAGCGTGGTCGCTCATTTCAGAGATGACAAGGGCGAGGAGCAGACGAAGAACGTCA
>CADBRO010000295.1 GCA_902797075.1 uncultured Lachnospiraceae bacterium | reverse complement strand
GAACGGAGCCCGGAAAGCTACCGGATCCTGCGGGAAGCCGGCGCAGACCGCTATCTGTTAAGGCATGAGACCGCGGACAGGGAGCATTACGGAAAGCTTCATCCTCCGGAAATGTCATTTGAAAACCGCATGAACTGTCTTTCGGAACTCCGCAGTGCCGGTTATCAGGTAGGCTGCGGCATGATGGTGGGCTCCCCGTTCCAGACGACGGAGCACCTCGCGAAAGATCTCAAATTCATAGAAACCTTCAAACCGGATATGTGCGGAATCGGCCCGTTTATACCGCATCACGACACACCCTTTGCGCAGTATCCGGCAGGAACGCTGGAGCTTACCTGCTTCCTCCTTTCCGTAATCCGGATCATCCATCCGCAGGTGCTTCTCCCGGCGACAACTGCGCTCGGGACCATCCATCCGTCCGGCAGGGAAATGGGGATTCTGTCCGGAGCAAATGTGGTCATGCCCAATCTGTCTCCTCCTTCGGTCAGGAAACAGTATGAGCTCTATGACAATAAGATCTGTACCGGTGAAGAATCCGCCGAATGCAGAAGCTGCCTTGAAAAACGAATCGAATCCATCGGTTACAGAATCGTTTCTTCAAGAGGAGATATAATAAAATTATAAGAAAGAAGGATCATGAAAATGGCTGTTTACAACCCGAAATCACTGAAAGCCGAGGAATTCATCAACGACGAGGAAATCCTTGAGACTCTCGCGTACGCCGAGGCCAACAAAAATAACGAAGCGCTGATCGACGAAATCCTTGAAAAGGCCCGCCCGGTCAAAACCGCGACAGGCTGCGAGTGCAGAGGCCTTACACACCGCGAGGCATCGGTTCTGCTCGCCTGCGAAATCCCGGAGAAGATTGAAAAAATGTACAAAATCGCCGAGGAGATCAAGCTCGCATTTTACGGCAATAGAATCGTTATCTTCGCGCCGCTCTATCTTTCGAATTACTGCATTAACGGCTGCGTATACTGCCCGTATCATCTGAAAAACAAGCATATCGCAAGAAGAAAGCTGACGCAGGACGAGATCCGCGCGGAAGTAATCGCGCTTCAGGATATGGGACACAAGCGTCTCGCGATCGAGTCCGGTGAGGATCCCGTCAACAACCCGATCGAGTACATTCTCGAGAGCATCAAGACCATCTACAGCGTTCATCACAAAAACGGTGACATCCGCCGCGTGAACGTCAATATCGCCGCCACGACGGTCGAGAATTACCGGAAGCTGAAGGAAGCCGGCATCGGCACCTACATTCTCTTCCAGGAAACTTATCACAAGAAAAGCTATGAAGAACTGCATCCGACAGGTCCGAAGCACGACTACGCCTACCACACGGAGGCGATGGACCGCGCCATGGAAGGCGGAATCGACGACGTGGGCCTTGGCGTCCTCTTCGGACTCGAGATGTACAAGTATGAGTTTGCAGGCCTCATCATGCACGCAGAGCACCTGGAAGCAGTCCACGGCGTAGGCCCCCACACCATCAGTGTCCCGCGCGTCAAGAAAGCGGATGATATCGATCCCGATATGTTCGACAACGGAATCGATGACGATACATTTACGAAAATAGCCGCCTGCATCCGCCTCGCCGTCCCCTACACGGGAATGATCGTCTCAACCCGTGAGACGGAGGACGTCCGCAAAAGACTGCTCCAGGTCGGCATTTCACAGGTCAGCGGCGGTTCCAGAACCTCCGTCGGCGGCTACACGGAAGAAGAACGCCCGCATGACACAGAGCAGTTCGACGTCTCCGACCAGAGATCGCTCGACGAGGTGGTCAAATGGCTCATGGAAAGCGACCACATCCCGTCCTTCTGCACGGCATGTTACCGCGCAGGCCGCACAGGCGACCGCTTTATGTCACTCTGCAAGAGCGGCCAGATCCTCAACTGCTGCCATCCGAACGCGCTGATGACGCTGTCCGAGTACCTTGAGGACTACGCCTCGCCGGAGACAAAGAAAGTCGGCTATGAGATGATCGCGCGCGAGCTGGGTAATATCCCCAAGGATTCCGTGCGAAAAATCGCCGAACAGAATATCCGGGATATCAGGTCATCGAACCGGAGAGATTTCAGATTCTGAAAATGCTTTGATTTCGGGAATAACCGCGAAAAAAGAGACGCCTGCCACAGGCGTCTCTTTCGCTTGTCCGAACAGTAGGTCCTGATCGACTCCTCCTGCCAGAGTGCTTCTGACCTACCGGAATTTAAATTTCTTTCAGGGTTCCCAGTTATGCCTTTTGCGTAACCGCCCGCATGATCCGGTAATAACCGTCCTCAGCCGCGCTGAGATCTGTAAGCTCTATGTACTCGTCAATCGTGTG
>CADBRO010000294.1 GCA_902797075.1 uncultured Lachnospiraceae bacterium | reverse complement strand
CGGAATTCCTCTGCGGAATGTCAGTCATGGCAGTAGAACTCGGTGCCAGCAGGCTGCTGGCGCCGTATTTTTCGTCCTCGCAGATTGTCTGGACGATCATTATCGCGGCGATTATGATCGCGATGGCGCTCGGAAACGTCTGGGGCGGGCGCTCCGCCGACAAGGATCCGGATCCTGACCGGCTCTACGGAAGGCTGCTCATCGCCGCTGTCTGGATCGCCGCTGTACCTGTCCTCGGTAAGTATGTGATTCTCGGAATCACCGGACTCCTTGTCATAACGGTGAACAGCAATTTTCTCATCATCGCGGCGCTCCTTGCTTGCCTTGTCCTCTTTGTCTTTCCCTGTCTTCTGCTCGGAACCTGCACACCGTCCCTTGCAAGATATACCGTGACGGGATCGGAGGACAGCGGCCGGACTGTCGGCATGCTCGGGGCCTTCAACACCATCGGAAGCATCATCGGAACATTTATTCCGACTTTCGTCACGATCCCCTCGGTCGGCACCTCGGCCACATTTTTAATCTTCGCGGTCATACTTTTCATCCTGTCCGCGGTGTGGTTTGCAGGAAAAAAGCAGCGGATCAGGCGCCTTTTCGTCTCATCGGTTCTGATCGCCATCTGCGTGATCTTCGGCGCCAGGGGCAGCTTCGCATTCTGGGAAGATGATCTTCTCTACGAAGGAGAATCGGTATACAATTATCTTCAGGTGAGTGAGGATGACAGAAGCGTCGTTCTTTCGACGAACGTTCTCTTCGGCGTCCAGTCAATCCTCATGAAGAACGGCGGCCTCACGGGCATGTACTATGATTACGCGCTTGCCGCGCCCGTTATGGCCGGATGCGCGGAAAAAGACGGCGGAAAAAGTGAGATCCTTGTACTTGGAATGGGAACCGGAACATTTGCATCCCAGTGCCTCTCCTATTTCGAAAATCCCGACGTGACGGGCGTCGAGATCGATGAAAAGATCACCGAGCTTGCGAAAAACTATTTCCGTCTTTCACCGGACGTCCGTGTGTACACCTATGACGGCCGGGCATTCCTCGATGCCGACGGGAATACCTATGACGTCATCATGGTCGACGCCTATCAGGATATAACCATCCCGTTCCAGATGTCTTCCGTCGAATTTTTCCGGGCCGTCAAAGAGCATCTTAAGGCCGGCGGCGTTCTGACCGTCAACATGAACATGCGCTCCGACGCGCCGGACGGAATTAATGCGTATCTTGCCGATACGATCGCTTCGGTTTTTCCGTATGTTGTCATATCGGACGTTCCGGGCGGCACAAACAGGGAGCTGTTTGCGTCCGATCAGCCGATCGGCAGCGAAGTGCTCGAAGCCGCAGCGGGAAACCTCGGCGATGAGACGCTGAAAAATCTCATGAAAAAAGAAGCGTCCCTCATGAAGGATTACACGGCCGGCGGCCGGATTCTCACCGATGATAAAGCGCCCGTCGAGCTTCTGGGAATGAAAGTGATCGACGGGATCATATCAGAGGAAATCACGTACTACAAAGAAAACTACCGGGAACTGATCCGGTCATTTCTTCGCGGGGATTCATCCATATGAAAGCCGTAAACCTCTACATGCTCACAAGGTGCGAAGACTGCGCTGAGATGTCGGCGCTCTATTACGCGCTGTCCGGGCGCCCGTATTTCAAAGCGATCAGTCCGCATGAAGCGGCCTCTTTAAAAAGCCTGGCCGACGATCTTTCGTCATATTTTATGCGCCGCGGGTCCGGGGCCGCCGGGTGGATCTCCGTCCTCGACGGTTTTTATTTTTCCTACACCATCGAGCACATAGGGAAGGAATTCGATCTTCTGAAATTATCGGAGGATACCGGATGCGTGCTGAATATTGAGCTGAAAAGCGAGCAGGTATCCGAGGAAAAGATCCGGAAACAGCTCGCCCAGAACCGATACTATCTCGCGCATGTTGCCGGGACAATCTATTCCTGCACCTACGTTCTTGAAACAAAGACGCTTTATTTCATGAATGACAAGTGGCATCTCCGCACAGGCACAATCGAAGAGCTGGCCGCCATTCTCGAAAAAGACGCCTTCAGGCGATTTATTCCGGAGAACATCAGCCGCTTCTTCCGGGCCTCAGATTATCTGCTGTCCCCCGTCGCCGCTCCGGATAAATTCCTTCAGGGAAAATATTTTCTTACGAATCAGCAGTTCGATTTCAGGCGGCGTATCCTGGAGTTCCTGTACGCTTCGGCTCATTCCAGCGCGGCTTTGAAGAAATCCTCCCCTTCTCCTGTCGTCTCCGTCTCGGGTATCGCCGGAACGGGAAAGACACTGCTGCTCTTTGATATCGCGGTGCAGCTTTCCAAAAAGGACAAGGTGCTGCTCATCCACTCCGGGGCTCTGAGGGCCGGCCACCGCGTCATCGACCGTCAGCTGAAGCGCGTCGATATTATATCCGGGGACGCGGCTGCGGCGATATCTCTCGCGCCGTATGCGGCGCTTCTGATTGACGAAGCGAACCTTCTTCCTGCGGACCAGCTCACGCAGCTTCTTCAATGCGCCAGGAAAAGACGCCTTCCGGTGATCCTGACCTATGATCCTCACCGCATGCTGGAATCTCACCCCGGCATGTCAGCGGATGACAGCAGAGCGCCTGAAGAAAATGCGGATGACGTGATCGAACGTGCAGCATCGCTTCATCTTGAATTTACGGGAAATATACGGATCAACAGGCCGGTGTCTTCATTCTTACGCGTGCTTTTAAATGCAAAAGAACACGCCGGGCAGACGAACTTTGACTGCATCGACGTGCTCTTTGCCGCAAACCGTAAGGAAGAAGAATATCTCAGAAAAAACCGCAGGGAAAGCGGTTATCAGCTTATTTCGCTTCCCGGCGCGGACTCTTCCGGCTCCGGGTTTGACCTTACTTCGATGGAATTCGAAAAAGTACTTCTTGTTCTTGATGATACGTTTTATTATAATCAGGATCGCATTCTCTGTACGAGGGACGGAAGCACAGACGCTCTCCGCATGATCTACGAGGGACTGTCAAGGACAAGGGAGCGGCTCTGTCTCATTATCACTGAAAATGAAGAACTGTTTTCGCGCGTCCTCGCGATCCGGACGGGCAGAAGGTATGACCCGCCAGTCTGAAATACATTCGTTCAAAGAAACTGAAACCACAAAGACCGGAATAACAGCACATCATGAAACTCGGCAAACCATACAAAAACAAAAATCTCACGGAAGGCACCGTATGGAAGGTGCTTCTTGTCTTCTTTCTTCCAATCGCTGCAGGCACCTGCATCCAGCAGCTCTATAATGCAGTGGACGGAATGATCGTCGGCCGCTTCGTCGGCACATCCGCGCTGGCCGCAGTAGGCGGCAGCGCCGCCCAGATTATCGGATTTCTGATCGGCTT
>CADBRO010000293.1 GCA_902797075.1 uncultured Lachnospiraceae bacterium | reverse complement strand
TTCGAATTCGGAGTCTATCCCGTGACCCCGGAATAATCAATTATCCATCAGGCAGTCAGAGATAGTCCGTAGTCCCCTGCGCTGCTATCCTCTGCCTCAGTTATCTGCGATAAAAGCGATAAAAAACGTCCGCGTATCGGCTGTTTCCGGTTCGCGGACGTTTTTCTTTCGCTTCATTCCTTAATTATTCCATCTTCCACATCATCATACGGACCTCGTGACGCCATTTCCGGTAATCTCCACCCCGGAAGGTCCCGTCCTCGAAAGGCATGACAATATTCGCTCCCTCACATATACGCGAAAGCGTTTTCATCGCGCCACTGATGCCCGTCACACCGAAGGTGGCGAAGGGTATCACCGTCTTACCCTTCAGATCACAGTGCGACACAAAATCCGCGACAAAATCAGGCATGTCTTTCGCCCAGATCGGAAAGCCGATAAACACAGGGTCGAATCTGGTCAGGTCCGGTATGGGCGTTATCGATTTTTTCATTTCTTTATGCCAGCGGTTCCCCGCTACTTTTCTGAGCGCGGAGCGAAAACTCCGGTACTCCCGCTCCTTCTCCGGCGTAATCCGTATGATTTCGCCATGAAGATCCGCGGTGATCAGCTGCGCTAGCTTCTCTGTATGACCTGTACGTGAATAATACAAAACAATCGGCTTCAATTTCTTAGTACTCCGTGCTGATTTACTGTCACGGAATACTATATCACATAACTGCGCTGGGTTACATAACATAAATATTATTTTTGACAAAAATAATATTTATGTTCACTTGATCTTCGCGATCATCTCCTTCGTGGAGGAGTTATGCCCGTAAACGAGTGACTTAAGCCATGCGTCGGTATCAGTCGGAGTTATGGAAGCCGCGTTTTTAAATGCGGCGGGATCCGTAATCTTTGTAAGTACTGCCCGGAAAATCTCTGACCGCGGACAGCTCGTGATGCCGTATCCTCCGGTTGACTTCTGGGATGACCAGTAATAAATGATGTCGTCCCGCTTTCCGTTCTCGTCCAGCGCGTATCTGTGACCCAGATAAACCACCATGTGGCCGGACTCTTTCGTTCCGATATACTTCGTCCGGAAAATCTTCAGCAGATCCCCGGGCTCCGCTCTCATCCACGCCCTCTCGTATCCTGCCGCCGTGGTATACTCCTTCGGAGCCCCGATATAGTAATTCTTTCCCGCCTCCAGTTCCTTGACGAGAACAGCGGCTCCCGGTCCGTTGGCGTTGGCTCTTCCCCAGCATCCCACGCCGTCGTCCTGCGCCGGATAAGCCATTCCGTTGATCGCGTAAGGTCTCAGATTCACCCACGCTTTTTTGGGAATGACGCCTTTTTTGTCCCAGTTAAGAAGCGTCTTCATCATTACCATATAAACTGCCGAGGAGCAGTAGGAAGGAGTTGCCTTCGAAAGATCGACTGCCGCCTTGCTCCCGCTGATCGTGTACGCTTCCGAAAGGGCCTGGCCGGTTGTCTTCGGATGCTCGGCATTAACGCTGCCCGTATAATAGCCGCCTCCGTTTTGTGTCTCGGATATCACCCGCAGAAGGATCTCGTTCCAGCTCTTCGGAGTGGATGTGACGTAATTCTTTGGCAATGTGCTTCCCGAGGGATAGAGGGTTTTCCTGAAAAGCTCCTGATAGCGCGCGGAAGACGGATCCGCGTCGGGATACTTCAGCGTGTTTTTCGCAGTCATTTTCTTCTTCATCCCGGTTCTCACGAAGTATTCGAGAACCGCCGCATCGTCGTCGCCGACCGACGTAAGAACTGCCGGATACTTCTTAATGAAATACCGGTAGCTGTAAATCTCGTCATAATCAACGCCTTCAAATACGGTAAGCGGGTCCTGCATTACGGTCACGCCTTTGCGCGTCGCGCGGCGCTTTGCGCTCTTGGATCCGTATCTGATGTAATGAAGGTAGTATTTCCGGAGATCCATGCCGTATTTCCGGCGCAGGTCCGCATTTCCGTAACGATAGGATTTTACGCTGAAGGCGGAGCTTCCGCGCCGCCCCTTATGCATCCCCACGTTCACGAAATACTGGAGGATGCGCGCGTCATCATAATTGTACTTTTTGGCAAGGCCCGGATACTGCCTGATAAAATAGTCGTAATCGTAGACCTTCGCATAATCGATCCCCCTGTAGACTGTCGGATGTCCGTCTGCCGATACCGCGCATCCGCATAACAGAGCGGTCACAAGGCAAAGCATAAAACCGGCTGCTCGCAAAAATCTTTTCATGACTTCCTCCTGATAGAATGACACAAAGTTTTCAAAATTTATGTTAATATCTCTTCCCCACATTGATGAATAGTATGTTATACTGTCAACTGACAGCCTCCGGGAAAGAGGTCTGCCTTTTCAAAAAATACAATGGAGGTGATTATATGTTCTGTCCAAATTGTGGCCATAAACTGCCGGACGGTTCCATCTTCTGCGATAACTGCGGAGTAAAGATTACACTCCGGGCGGAGTACGGCGGAACTGCCAAGAAGGACAGCGGCACTCCGGCTCCCGCATTTGACGAACGCGATTACTACGCGGCGGATCTCGGTGAAGAAAAGCCGTCTGCAGCAAAGACAGCTCCGGAACCGGCGAAGGCCAAAAGCACATCCGGCAGTTCGAAAACGGCTTCTGCCAAAAAACCTGCAGCTCCGCCGAAAAAGAGCAGCAGCTACTACGATCCGGACGACGATGACGATGATGAGGGTTCAAAGCTCCCACTGATCATTGCCCTTCTGGTGGCACTGATCGCCGTGGCGCTGATCGTGATCCTGTTCCTCCGCTCGGGCAACATCGACCTGTTTGACCGGTTCAGGAACAACCGTCAGGCTGCTTCCACTGTTGAAACCGCTTCGACAGAAAGCCTGGTATTCCCGACGGAAACACCGACCCCGACACCTACGGCTACACCGACTCCGACCCCGACGCCCACACCGACTCCGACGCCTACGGCTGCGCCGACTCCGACGCCTGAACCGGTAAATGACGACGTGATCGCCGACAGTGCGACAAGGGCGCTGACCGAGGACGATTTGAAGGATCTTTCTGAAGACCAGATCCGTATTGCGCGCAATGAAATCTTTGCCCGCCACGGTTACACGTTCTCCAGCGAGGATCTGAAGAATTACTTCTCATCCAAGTCCTGGTATACGCCGAACCCGGATCTCAACGCTTCGACCGACGACCTCTATGGAAAGATGGGTCTGACCGAGACTGAGATCAGCAACATCCACTTCATCGAGGAATACGAAGAAGCTCACGGCCTCAACGAAAGCTCCCGGTAAACAAGCGGAAGATCAGACAAAACTTTAAAAGAGCGGCAGACAGATGCATATGCATTTGCCTGCCGTATTTTTTTACCAGTTCTTTGATTCGTCAAATGTGCTCTTCACAGGGCCGAACTTCGTAACCGGCCAGTAACGGAAGCCCGCTTTGCCGATTATCTTGCTCTTTTCCACGAATGTATTTGTCCAGAACCTGGAATCGTTGCTGTGCTGGCGGTTGTCGCCGAGCATGAAGTAGCAGCCTTCCGGCACAACGAACGGTCCGTAGGTACCGGTCGGTTTCTCCGGACAGAAGCTGTCCATAAGCGGTTCCTTGCTGTCGTCGATATAGACCTTTCCGTTCACGATCATCACGGTCTCTCCGGGAAGCCCGATGACGCGCTTGACGAAAAGCCTGCTCTCGTCGTCCGGATAGCGGAAAATCACGATATCATACCGCTCAGGATCCGCGCTCTTGTAGGCGAGTCTGCTGCCGAACAGCCGGTCGCCCGTCATAATGGTTTTCTCCATGGAACCGGACGGAATCTTAGCATTGACGCAGATAAACGTATTAAGCAGAATCACGCCGATGATGACCGCTGCGTACGGCCAGCCTTCTTTCAGTATAGTCACAAGCAACGATTTCTTTTCCGTTTCTTTTTGCACACCTTGTTTCTTTTCTGTTTCTTCCTGCATACTGCCCTCCTGTTTCCGGGTTATGCGCAGACACGCGTATATCCCCGGTCGAAGGTAATCCGCAATCCGCTTCGCTGCCTGCGGCTACCTCAGTAGTTTGCAGTGCCTGTATCAGGCGGAGTCCGGGCCCAGCCAGACATATTCACTGCAGACTACAGTATCTCACAAAATCCGCATGGAATCCATATCGGCTTTAAAAGTTTCACACCTCTTCGACGTATTTTCCAAGATCCCATCCAAGATTTGCGGCATAGTCCACAAGCTGTGCCTCATCCGCATTTACAACGTCCTCTACGCTTTCAGCCTCGCAGGGGAGTCCTACAAGAAGAGCGGTCTCCGTGTATTTTTCCAGGTCATGCCGCAAAAGGTCTGCGTCAAATTTCACGTTAAATTCCTCCGTTCCATCGGATCTTTAAGCAGACATTTGCTGTCCGCTTCGCACTGAAATCCTATATCTGGTTGTGATTGCACCCATAATATACAACATGCAGTTGTCGATATTCGTCATTTTTAACAAATTAATTATTTCTTTTTTATTAAGTAACTATTTCGAAATGTTTATGTTATAATGTTCACCATCGGGCGGTGCAATTCCGTCCTGAAATGTAAGCAACCCGACAAATCAAGCGAAAACCAGAGGATTTATGAAGAACTCACAACATAAAAACAAACTCGCCGGAATCGGATTCCTGTTTGCTGTTGTCTTCTGCATGATGATCACAGGCGTTAGCGTATCGGCAGCAGTTTACAAAGAAAGCAACTACAGCCGTGTCTATAATTATTCTTATTATGTGGCCAACAACAAGGATCTGTCCAGTTCCATCAGAAAGAGCCGCACGAAGGCGCTGACGCATTTCGTGGAACACGGCATGGCTCAGGGAAGACAGGCTATCAAGAGCTTTAACGTCAAGATCTACAAGAAGAACTATCCGGATCTCGCAAAGCTTTACGGCACAAACTATAAGAAGTATTACGAGCACTGGCAGAAAGTCGGCTACAAGAAGCGCTTCGCCAAGCACGCTCTTTCGTATTATACTTTCGCCCTGACAATCAGTCCGAACGGCGGAACCTATAACGGCTCCAAGGGTTATACGATCGAAAAGCACCATCACGGCCGCACCATCACGCTGAAGACTCCGACAAGAAGCGGATATGATTTCGCAGGCTGGCGGCTTTCGGTCGGTATGGGAACCATCAGCGGCAATAAGTTCAAATACACGATGGATAAAAAGGGCACGAACAAGATCATCGCCCTTTGGACCAAGAAGACTGCCGGAAGATACTCCGGAGCCTACAAGATCGCGGATGTAGCTCTTACACAGCTCGGCAAGGGCGGCGAGACCTACTGGGATTATTTCAGCGACGTATTCTCCTCTCCGCAGGAGTGGTGCTGCATGTTCACCACATGGTGCGCCTACAAAGCGGGCTTTATCAGTAAAACCGCAGCTTACGGCTCTTTCGGAAGCGGACGTTTCCCGAGAACCGCCAGCCAGAGAGAGCTCGCGAGAGCATTTGCGGCACGCGGTCAGCTGAAGCTTCGTTCTTCCGGATACAAGCCGCAGAAGGGTGACATCGTATTCTTCAGCTACTCTTCCAACCAGTCGGACTACGAGAGCTACCGCCATGTCGGAATCCTCGTCAGCTACTCGGAGAACAAGATCGTCACGGTCGAAGGCAATACCGGCACTTACAACAAGTACACCTCTTATGTTAAGAAGTGCACCTATCAGCCGGGCGACTCGAAATTCAGCCAGATCGTATCCTACGGCGTAATCAAATAATAAAACAAAAAATAATCCCCGGCGTCTTGCCGGGGATTATTTTATAGGCGGGGATTGTTGTCGCCGGTAAAGCGGACACTCGCAA
This sequence comes from uncultured Lachnospiraceae bacterium, assembly GCA_902797075.1. Taxonomy (GTDB): domain Bacteria; phylum Bacillota; class Clostridia; order Lachnospirales; family Lachnospiraceae; genus Chordicoccus. Next base: position 2,634 of record CADBRO010000293.1, on the reverse strand, counting down.
TCCGCTTCGCTACTTGCTCGTGAACCGCGGCCGCTTACAGCGGCTTTTCAGCGGGGGCTTTACCCCCCCGCTGATATGATCAGTCCCCCACCTACGCCTCTGCGGCGTTGAGGTGGGGGACTGATCACACGGTTCAGTTAAGAGCGTCCTTAAGAGCCTTGCCTGCCTTGAAGCGCGGAGACTTGGAAGCCTTGATCTTAACGGTTTCGCCGGTCTGCGGATTGCGGCCTTCTCTTGCGGATCTTTCAGCAACTTCGAATGTTCCGAAGCCGATCAGCTGAACCTTCTCACCCTTTACGAGCTCATCCTTCACAGTGTCAAGGAATGCCTTGACTGCAGCTTCAGCGTCCTTATTAGAAAGATTTGCATTTTCAGCGACAGCTTTAACCAGTTCTGTCTTTGTCATGTCTAAATATCCTCCTTGGTAGTGTAGTCATCCATTTTCCGGGCGCTTATTTAGTCGCCCGTTCAAAAATAGCAATCTGGTATATACTATCGCTTTTAGGGCGATAATGCAAGCAATTATTCCCCTATTTTACGGCTTTTTCCGGTATCGTAGCTGATCTCGATTCCGGGCTGGACGTTGTAGCAGTATACACAGAATTGTATTTCCGGATCTTCTACGGATCTGGCCTCCATCAGTACTCCCGAGGCCACAAGATTTGCGCCTTCAAACACCGGAGTCACCCTGTACAGAACGTGGTGTCCGGTTCTTCGAATATAGGAAGCCGTCAGGTTCTCGTAAGGAAGCATGCCTTCCGTGTTGAGATAACGGGTTCCGGTAAACAGATTTTTGCTGTTCGCATTTTCTCCCGTCAGCTGGTAAGCAATCAGGTGACAGCGGTTGTACAGATAATCCCTGTCAATTCCTTCATAGCGGGCGTTGTGCCAGCCCGTCGGGTAGATCTCGCGGATTTCCCCGCGCTCCTCCTCCGGCATCGTCTCAGGTCCCACACAGGCAAATGCCGCCGTGCACCGGCCAAGTAGATCGAGATCACCGTAGGATTCAAATGGCTCCGCTTCCAGCTCTTCTCTTTCAAAAAACGGCACTCCGCCATTTACCTCGAAAGCCGGATTTCCGTCATACGGCGGGATAACGCCGGGATCGAATTCTCCCGTGTACTCCGGAAAAATCTGTTTTGAAAGAAACGGCTCAAGGAAGCCGGTTACGTACGCCGCGCCGGCGAGAAACAGGATCAGCGCTATGACGGCAGGCGCCTTTCTTCTCTTCTTTCTCCGATAGTATCTGCTCATAATCTGAAATAACCCCTTGAATATCTTATGTTAAGCGGTTAAAATTAAATAAATGTGAACTTTTGGTTACGGAAGGAATAAGAAAATGACGAAAAGACAAAATAGAAAACTGAGTGTTCTCTTCGCCGGCCTGTTTCTGGCTCTCGGGCTGATGTTCGGAGCTGTGAGCACCCAGGCCGCGACGCTCTCGCTTCTCGACTATGCCCGGGTGAATTACGCGAAGAATCTTTCTCTTCCCATGACAAATCATAACTGGAGAATCAAGTTCACAAATCTGAACAAGGCGTCCTCCGCTACGGTTTCCTCTTCGAACCCGGAGGTCGCGACAATCGCTGCGTACAACAATTCCCTGAAGGGCGGCTGCGTCTATGTAACGCCGCATGAGAAGGGCAAGACCACACTGACCGTTGCATTCAGCTTCAAGAGCAGCACCGGCGCGATCGTCAACAGGAACTACACCGTTAATCTGACAGTCTACGGATGGGTAAATCCGGTTAAAACCGTCAAGGTCGGAAAGACAAACCACGCTTCAAAGTTTGCCAGAACGAATATCTCGGCCGGCACGAAGCTCTGCCAGGGACGCGCTCTCATCTACGTTGTCCCGAAATCGGGCTGGACGCTCAAGGGACTCTATGTACAGGGACTCAGAAAGAGCGGTTCCTCCTATGCTTATCAGAGGCTCAAGCTCGGCAACAAGAAGGTTCTCGACTTCAGAAAATACGTCGGCTCACCGGACATCTACATTCAGGTCTACAGCGCGGCAAAGAAAATGAACCTGACGCTGCTGCTTTCAGGAGATTGATTTATGCCCGGCATTGATGAAGTTCTCGCAGCTCTTAAAAAGCTCGCGAAGCAGGATCCGTCCGTCCGGGCGCGTCTGCTTCAGGCGGCCGGAAGCGATCATCCGGTCGAAGAATTCTGCCGTGTAAGCACGGAGCTCGGCTATCCGGTTTCCGCCATGGATCTGATCAACGCAGGGGAAGAGTACTATGCCAACATGCGGAGAAGCACAAACGGCGGCGGAGAAAACTCTCCTCTCCTTCGTGGCGAAGACGACTACTACGAGATGTTCATCGCCGAACTGAAATCCATGAATTAAGCTTCATAATGAGACAGTAAAACCGCGGATATAATCCGCGGTTTTTGTTATACAGTCTTTCTTCTGTAGGCTTCCACCGCAGCCTTTCTGCAGTATTACTTCTGCGGTCTTTCTCTGCAGTATCGCTTCTGCGGTCTTTCTCTGCAGTATTGCTTCTGCGGTCTTCCTCTGCAGTATCGCTTCTGCGGTCTTCCTCCGCGGCCTTCCACTGCAGTATTTCTCGTGCAGTTTTTCTTCTACAGCGTCAGTACCGTCGACCGATACAGCTTTCGGAAGAAATA
>CADBRO010000292.1 GCA_902797075.1 uncultured Lachnospiraceae bacterium | reverse complement strand
TTTCAAGTATCTTCAAGAGAGAAATGGGAGTATATCCCCAGGAGTTCCTGATCGATTTCAGGCTGGAGGTTGCGGCGATGCTGCTTCAGAACTCGAAGGAGCCGGTAAATGCTGTCGCGTCTGAGGTGGGATACAGCGATCCTCTTTCGTTCTCGAAGGCATTCAGGAGAAAATACAAAATGAGCCCCACGGAGTACCGCGAGATCCGGCCGGAGCTGGTTTCGCACGATGCGAAGGGGGACTATACCAGCGATTTTCCGCTTTAAATAACATATAAGGTTGATGGTCAAAGCCGTCCGACGCGCAGTAATTGCGGGCCGGACGGCTTTTCTGCACATATGCCCATGTGGAATTTGCATAAAAATTTGAAAAAAAGAGCCAATTTAGACAGCAGGATAACTAGTAAAAATCTCTCTTTTTGACATGCTTTCGATACATTTAGCCATATTTTTGACAGAATGCGGAACTTATAATGTTCATATCTGCACAGAATCTGTGCGGATTCCGGCATGCCTTTTTGTGAAGCCGGACTATACCACACTACACTTTTAGTGATATGGGAGGATGTGTAATGAAAGCTAAAAAAGTGTTATCAGTTGCTCTGGCACTCGGCATGGCTGCAAGCGCTCTTACTGCAATGCCGCTCACAGCATCAGCTGACTACTCCGTCAGTGAACTCCAGGTAAACATCTGGGATAACAACCAGCTCGCTGGTCTTCAGGAAATCGCGGATGCCTGGACGGCTGAATCAGGCGTCAAGGTTACGATCAACGTCGTTGACTGGGACAACTACTGGACTCTTCTCGAAGCCGGCGCTTCCGGCGGACAGATGCCGGACGTTTTCTGGATGCATTCCAATACGGCTCAGATGTACATGGAGAATGATCTTCTTCTGAAGCTCGATGATTACATCGCAGCGGACGACTCGATCGATCTTGCGAATTACTATGAGGGCATCACACAGCTCTACAGCAGCAACGGATCACAGTACGCTCTGCCGAAGGATCATGACACCATCGCCCTCCTTTACAACAAGGCGATCTTCGAGAAATACGGCGTCGACACACCGACCGATGACTGGACATGGGAAGATGTTCAGGCAGCGGCAGCGGCGATCACGGAAGCAGGCGCAGCTGACGGCGTCTATGGCTACGCGATCAACACCTCCAACAACCAGGACGGCTGGTACAACATCATCTACGATTACGGCGCACAGGTTATCACAGACGACCACAAGGGCACAACGATCGGTTCCGACGAAGGCAAGGCTGCCATGGAACAGATGAGAAAGATCCTTGAAGTTGCCGCTCCGCAGACGACTGTTGCCGAGACAGGTACGGATTCTCTGTTCCTCTCCGGACTTACAGCAATGATCACACAGGGCTCCTGGATGATCAACACCTTCTACAAGGGCGAACACTCCGCTGATTACGCATGGGCTATGCTTCCGTACGCTGATGTCAACGGCAACGGACAGTGCGATGAAGGCGAAAGATATTCCGCATACAACGGCCTTGGCTGGGCAGCTTCCTACAACACGGCTGATCCGCAGGCAGCTTACGATCTGATCTCATGGTTCTGCAACGAAGAGAATCAGAAGAAGCAGGCTGAGCTGGGCGTCACGATGGCAGGTATGCCGGGCATTTCCGAAGCATTCTCAAATGCATTCCCGGGAATGGATGTTTCCGCATTTGACCGTATTGAAGAAGAAGGCAGCCTCTTCTTCCGTCCGTACACCAGAAATACGACCGTTTGGGAAGATGCTCTTCAGCAGTCCGGCGCATTCCTTGATGCTTGGCTTGATCCGACAAATCCGGATACGATGGCCAAGGCTTGCGAGAATGCTCAGGCGATCATCGAGAACGCGATTGCAAACGAATAATATTCGCATCTGCAGTTACAGGCGATAAGTAACCCGAAAGGCGGGGTGAGGCGAATCCTTACTCACCCCGCATTCTTTTGTCAAATCCTTTAACGAGAGGGGGATTTATTCTTGGGAAAGAAGAAAATGACTCCGACCGAGAAAAGTGAGGCCAAATGGGGACTTGCGTTCGTCGCCCCGACGATCATCGGTCTTCTTGTCCTCAACCTCTATCCGATCGTGAACACCATCTATCAGTCCTTCTGCAAGACGGGTGACTTCGGAAGAGGAAATACATTTGTCGGCCTGGCAAATTATCAGAAGGTGCTCGCTGCGTCTGAGACATGGCAGGCACTCTGGAATACAGTTAAATACGCGCTCATCGAAGTGCCCTTCGGCGTCGTGATCGCGCTTCTTCTCGCCGTTCTTCTGAACAAGAAGATCGCAGGACGTTCCGTCTACAGAACCATCTTCTTCCTGCCGATGGTCTGCGCACCCGCAGCGGTCGCCATGGTTTGGAAATGGCTTTACAACACGCAGTTCGGTCTCCTGAACAACGTTCTCCACACGAAGATCGCGTGGATTTCCGATCCGAAGATCGCGTG
>CADBRO010000291.1 GCA_902797075.1 uncultured Lachnospiraceae bacterium | reverse complement strand
GATACTCATGTCCGGCATTGGAAGCGTTAAGCATCCCTGTATCCAGATCCAGGATGCCGATCCATACCGTAACGAACATCTCCTCTTTATTATTGGCACAGATTTGAGAATTCACTGTTTCAAGTACATTGGCCGGAGAAAAACCGCTCATCGTGTAATTCCGGATCATGATTTTCGTCATCATCATGAACAGCGCGGCAGGTATTCCCTTGCCGGATACATCCGCAATCACAAGGCCAAGCTTATTGTGATCTATCATGAAGAAATCGTAGAAATCGCCTCCGACTTCCTTTGCCGGAACCATACTGGCATAGACATCGATTTCGTTTCTTTCCGGAAATGGCGGAAATGTATTCGGCACCATGTTCTGCTGGATTTTATTTGCCAGAACAAGCTCGGTGTCAATCCTTTCTTTTTCCACCATGATTGCAGTATTCTCTTTAATATAAGTCTTCAGCTTATTTCCCATATCCTCAAATGAGCGGGCAAGATCCTCTATCTCATCCTCGGTATGAACGTCAACCTGAAAATCAGTTTCAACGCCGCTCTCGAGATCTTTGACCAGTCTCGACGTAGCTTTCGTAAGCTTCATGATCGGGTGGATCAGTTTTGCCTTAAGCAGGGAAAAATAGATTATGCCGGTTACGATGAGTACCGCTGAAACCAGAATTACAATATGCAGCATCAGCCGCAGGAATAATTTCCGGACATGCGTAATCGAAATATCAAGACATGCTACAGCAAGAACCTTCCCGCCATCGCCGTAAATCGGATACATGGCTGTACCGGTAATTTCACCGTCCGGTTCACGGTAAAAAATGAGATGCTCGACGTCCTCTTCGTCCCGGTAAACCCTCATCAGGTTCTCTTTTTCTTTCGGCAGATAATTGCCATGATCCATAGGTGCCGGTGCAACGCTGCCGATGATATCCGAATCCCAGATATAAATAATATCGTCCTCGGTTGGTATAACAATATAGAAATACCGTATTTCATTTGAAGCAGCCTGACTCGTCATGATATACCAGAAAAAATCCTGCCAGTACATGCAAAGCTCTTCAAGTTCAGGATCATCTGTGAGTCCGGGGCCGAAAACGGTTGAATAGGGATCCGCGGTTTTAATAAATTCTGTCCAGCATTCCCGTACTTCATCCTGGCGTTCAACTATTCTCTGAAGCTTTTCGGTATCAACGTTGATGGAAGCCGTAAAGACATGTGCGAAAGCCATATCCTCATAAATGCTGATATTCTCACGGTATGACTGTACACCGACAATCACTCCGATTCCAAGAATCAGTAGTATTCCGATAAAGGTAAGCCATATACTGTTCTTCTTTGTAATTGAAGTTCGTTTCATTTCTGCAGTCTCCAAATGCATCATGTTTCCTGCGGCTGCAAAGAACTCCTCCTACGGCAGCAGAAATCACCCTGCCGCCGCGACCTCCGCGGACGACTGAGGCGCATCAGCGTCAGTCACCGCTGCAGGCACATCCGTATCAGCCTCAGCTGCAGGCTCCTCTGCTTCAATCGCACCTTCGGCCATATTGGGATAAACTGAAGAATAAGCTGCATCGGCTCCATATAAAACAGCAAGCATCAGGGCAACACAGATCAGAATTTTTGTTTTGACCTTCGAAAGTATAAAGTCAAAGACCGGGGCTATTATGTAAACCACAACACAGCATGCGATACCGAATACCAGGAGGCCTTCGGCACAAATTCTGCCGTGAAGATTCAGGAAATACCCGTCATAGGACCACCATCTCTGATGATACTTTGCCTCAAGAAACCATCCCGACATATATTCGAGAATACCGCATAGCAGTATTGACATGAAGAATTCCGCTACCGGGTTCCTGCGGAATCTGCTGCAGAGAACGAGAACAATGATCCCGCCGGTTCCGTAGATCGGAAGCCATGGACCATGAAGTGTGCCGCGGTTCGCGAACTGGCCGGTCTGCATCATGTGCAGAGCCACCTCCCAGCTCCAGCCTAAAACACAGAAGGCGACAAAAAGAAGAAAGAGCGTCCAGACCGGATAACTGCGGATGAACGTGAAGTGTCCGAGTTTGTCGAGTTCTTTTTTTCTCCACAGTCTGTCAAGCCACTGGGGATAGGATTTCCCATTCATAGACAGCTTGTATCTTGTAATGGCAAACTGCCTGCCCTCCTGCTCATCGTATTCCTTTTTCTCCCGGTCCGAGCCGATCCAGATGCCAAATGTGTCCGCGATCTTTTTCCGCCATCCTGAAAGAATAATACGGTTTTCGTGGAGCACGGTGATTTCGTCTATAACATCAAAATAAGTCTCATAAAGAAGGATCTTATCCGCTTTCTCGTATAAGTACCGGTCATCCAGATATTCTGTTCCTTCAATTCCCGCTTTCAGCGCCTCTTCCCTGATCTTAGCGAAGAACTCTGTGTAACAGGCAAGCCTGTAAGCAGCACCGTAGACGAGATCAGAGATTCCGAAAGTGACCATCCCGAGAAGAACCCAGCCGAGCAGAGTAAGCTGATATTTAAAGAGCTCCAGCTTATGTCCGTTCATCATCCTCCGCGAAAGGGTAACCGCCTTATTGGCAGGGATCGTTGGATTTTCCGCCACGATGAACGGGACCGCGAAATAGGAATAGTTCTTTATAATTCCGCCGATAATTGTAAGGTTCCATAAGCTCTGATAAATATATTCAAGAAACATTACGAGCGATGCATGGAACCATTTCCTTACTGCAGCGAAGTATGAAATATCCAGAAACGAAACATTCTCATAAATTCGCGCTTCCAGAAAGACTCTCCTTACTGCGGCGGAATATACATTTTTCAGGAAGATAAAAATCAGAGCGTAAAACAGAAATGCTCCGATGACGAACACCGCTGCCGTCACCTGATCGGATTTAGTAATCGTATTGATTGACTTTCCAAGCTGTGCGAAAAACATTCCCGACCCGATAGTGTTGACAATCTGCGCGAGGACCCCATTGGTCCGGCCTAAAGCGGCGGTTTCGTCAGCCTGCTCTGTTTTCATAAGATCTTCCGCCAGGCTGATGCTTTCGTTCAGCTTACCGACTGATACCAGATTGAAAACATCATCCGATGTCATAATTCTCTTGTCAGAGAAAACATTCCCGGGTCCTTCATCCGCTTCTTCTGAAGCTGCGGATGATCTGCCCCATCCGCCAAGCGCCGATGTAAACTCCGTGCCGAACAGGATCAGGATCAGCGTAAGGAAAATCAGTGTCAGGTAATGCTGTTTTATGATCTTCCGGCTTTTCTGTTTCATTTCTTTCCGGCATTGGAATATGGTGTTGTTTTGCAATTTCTATCTCCTGCTGTAGTATTCTTATTTGCCAAAATACAGATTATGGTTTAAATAAAGTTTAATCACCAGTAATCTGCGAGTCAATCTGGATTTATCTGAGTACACCTTCATAACGGTGCCGGTGCAGCGTTACCGGTTACGCAGCCAGATCCATTTCTGCCTGTGAATCAACATCGGGAGCAACATACTGTTCCTTTGCCTTGGCGATGCCTTCTGCGTAAATCTCCTTAAAATCATCCCTCATGGAAATGGCGATATAGCCTTTTTCCCTGTATTCGGCAGATTTTTCTTCCCAGCTCTGGGTTCCCCATTCTCTTTCGGTGTCATCGGCAACGACCATATAAGCCTGCGAAGAATACGGATTTCTTGAGTCAATCGTATAATTCAGCATGCTGCTGTCGCTTCCACTGTTTCCGAAAGCAAGAACCGGACGCTGGCCGATCTCACGCTGAATGTAGATTGACTTATTCGCATTAAGATTTTTCTGGATAAATCCGCCGGTCAGAACCAGTTCGTCACCATTTTCATATTTGAAATTCATGTTGCTCGATTCATCTTCGTATCCCTTCTGCTTAACCTCGAAATCAGTCCCGATCACGTGGGCAGGTGAAACATACTCGCTGATGGGCGAATTCGCAATCAGCGCCCTGGTTGT
>CADBRO010000290.1 GCA_902797075.1 uncultured Lachnospiraceae bacterium | reverse complement strand
CGAATAAACCTGAAATTCAGGTTCATCCTCTGGGAATCGGCGGCAAGGCGGATCCGGCACGTCTGGTGTTCGACGGTGTGACCGGTGACGGAATTCAGGTGACGCTGATCGATCTCGGCGACCATTTCCGCATTATCTGCGCGGATATTGAGCTGGTAAAACAGCCGCAGCCGATGCCTAAACTTCCGGTGGCACGGATTATGTATCGCCATAAACCGAACTTTGAAATCGGTACCGCAGCATGGTGCTATGCCGGAGGAGCGCATCATTCTGTAGTTTCCACTGCTCTTGACCGCAGGGACATCGAAATGTTCGCGCGCCTTACGGGAACGGAACTGATTACAATCGGCGATGACACCACCGAGGCGGATCTGCAGAAGTTCTATACGGCAGCTTATTAATCCGATCGGGTACTTCCGGGGAAGTGAAACAGATGCTGTAAATGGCTTAAGAAAACAACGTGACGCTGCTGCATTGCAATAAGTGATGCGGCAGCCGTTGCGCAGAAATGGAGCTGGACATGTCGGCTAGGGAAGCGAAATATCAGCACGTAATTGAATGGGTAAAACAGAAAATTGCTGACGGAACTTTCCGGGAGGGCGACAAGCTCATGTCGGAAAATGAGATGAGCAGCCTCTTCGGGCTGAGCAGACAGACAATCCGGCGTGCGACCGGGGAGCTGGTTAATCAAAAGCTTGTTACACGCATACAGGGAAGCGGCACTTATATCGGGCAGATGCTTTCCGAATCGCATGAGGAGCAGAAAGCTCCCGATGAAAGCTCCGGTGAAACACTGCCAGGGGAACAGATTAATCCGGCGGATAATGACAAAAAGGTGGAAAGCGCGGTCACATCTGTGCGGCGTCCGACCATGAATATCGCTGTGATCAGTACCTTTAACGAAAGTTATATCTTCCCGGGGATCCTTAAGGGAATCGGTGATGTGCTGACAGACCGCGGGTATGCCATGCAGGTGTCATTCACGGACAACCGGCTGTACAGGGAAGCAGCTATTCTTCAGATGCTGCTTGAAAAGGATAATATCGATGGACTGATCATAGAGCCTGTAAAAAGTGCTCTGCCGAATCCGAATGCCCCTTATTATAGAAAACTTCAGGAAAAGGGGATCCCGGTCCTTTTTTTCAATGCATTTTATCCGGAAATCAATGCTCCCTGTGTGCGCATTGATGACGAAGCCGCGGCGGAGACGGCAACAAAGATGCTTTTGGACGCGGGACACGAAAAGATCGGCGCGATTTTCAAATCTGATGACGGCCAGGGCCCGCTGCGTTATAAAGGGTATATGAAGGCCATGAGCCGGGCAGGGTGTCATACGGAACAGGATTCGGTCTTATGGCTGGATACTCCTGCAGCAAGCGACATGGAACTGATCGGTGATTATCTGTTTGACCGGCTGAAAGGCTGCAGCGGTATTGTCTGTTACAATGATCAGATTGCATATCAGCTGATCGGTATGGCTCTTGAACGTGATATACGCGTACCCGGGGATCTTTCCGTAGTCGGTATTGACGATTCCTATCTCGCCAATGTCTGCAAAGTGCCTTTTGCTTCTGTGGCACACCCAAAGGAGGCATTAGGAAGGAAAGCCGCGGAAAACCTTGTACGCATGATCAGTGATCCGGCTTTCGACGGCAATTGCCTTATGGAGAGTTTCGCAGTAATGCGTGATTCTGTTGCGTACTGCAAAAAGACAGAGGATTGCTGATAAGATGATTCAGGGAACAGCGCCGCTGGCTGTATGACACAGATAGAAAAGCGCCGCGCAAAAGTGCATAAAAAGACGGGGTTTCGGCTCTGATCAAATAAGATCAGAAGCGAAACCCCGTTTTTAGTGCGTATGTTTTAGTGTCCTACGTGAACACTGTACGGAAGTTCGATCAGTCTTCTCGCCTTATCGATGTCATCGGTCTCTTTGATTGCCTTTAAAAGGTCCTCAAAACTTTGTCTGTCAAGCTTGCTCATCAGGAAGTTCAGCATGTTTCTATGCGGAGCATCCAATTTATTAAGATCCACGCCGCCGATTACCTCATCCAGCTTGTCCATATCGATCTTGTCAAATGCGTTGTTACTCATTTCTTCATCCTCCTCTTTAAGATTCGTTTTTCCTGTTCTTATGTTCTATGGTCACAGTATATCAGTGGAAATGTCACAGAGATGTCACTGTGTTTCAAATAAAAACTCGATTATTAGCTGATTTATGTCTAGCCTGCCGGACAGTAATCGGAAGAATATGTGCTATGCTCTTTGCCGCGAGTATTGAATTCGGGTATAGCATATGGCAGGAACTATTCACCGCAAGCGTGAAAGAGTAGTAATAAAGAAGCAAGAATACATCAGAGCACCGGCCTGAAGGCCGGTGGT
>CADBRO010000289.1 GCA_902797075.1 uncultured Lachnospiraceae bacterium | reverse complement strand
GTCTGCCTTTAGTAATAAGGTGATATCGGCAAAGATCAACGGAATGATCCTTGCCTGTGTTGTGTAAGAAGTGCAGGGAATCTGAGAATATTTTAGCATAAAACATCAGAAGACTGGTAAAATCCGCGCCATTTTAAAATGAGTCCTGACAACGCCTCTTCTTGATTCTGCCCTCTGTTACCGATATAATAATTGTGTTTGAATGATTTATCAGGTCAGACAGGAGAAAGACTTTTGTCTGATGTTTTTGCGCGATAAAGCCAGAGAATGTGCGCATCACGCAGATCGGATGGGCAGTGCTTGGTCTGCCCATCCGATTATTATAAGGGACTGAATTGGGCAATGCCGATTCCGCGGGATGGGAGACAGATTATGGAAGAAAACAATCAGCAGATTTTCAGAAAGCAGACACTGGACCGGATCTCTTCACCTGAGCAGTTGACCGACTATCTTAAGGTGACGAACCCGGGAATCTGGGCGATTCTCGGCGCGGTCATCCTGCTTCTTGGAGGGCTTCTCGTGTGGTCTGCTGTCGGTACGCTGGAGACCACAGCGGATGTAACGGTGGTCGTTGCGGGCGGCGCAGCCGAGATTGTTTCGAACGGTGATACCGTCCTGCAGAAGGGCATGATTCTCCGCGTATCAGGCGAAGAGTATACGATCGAATCTTCAACGGAAGATGAGTACGGAAGAGTCATGGGAAAAGCTTCAGTCAGCCTGCAAGACGGCAAGTATGACGGGAGCGTCGTGACAGACAGCACGAGACCGATCGATTTTCTGCTGGAAAGCAGGTGACGAATATGGAGGATACAAAGAAAGGGATCAAACCGACGCTGACGAAAGGTGTCGCAAAGGTTCCTGTGGTCATGCAGCTCGAGGCGCTTGAATGCGGAGCCGCTTCGCTTGCCATGGTCATGGCATATTACGGTAAATGGGTGCCGCTCGAACAGGTACGGCTGGACTGCGGTGTTTCGCGCGACGGTTCGAACGCCAAGAATATATTTCTTGCTGCGGAACACTACGGATTTGATGTAGAAGCATACCGGATGAGTCCGGATGCGTTCCTTGAAAATGGGAAATTTCCGTGTATCATACACTGGAATATGAACCATTTCGTCGTACTGAACGGTATCCGGGGAAAGTCGGTTTATATCAATGACCCTGCGAGAGGCCAGCTGAAAATCACCTGGGAGGAGTTCGACCAGTCGTTTACAGGCGTAACGATTATACCGGTTCCGTCTGATCATTTTGTACCTGAAGGAAAACCGAAGAGCACGCTGGAATTTGCGAGAAAGAGATTGATCGGCGCAGGCGCGGCGGTTGTTTTCGTGATGCTTACAACCGTGATATCCTATCTGTTTGGCATCGCAAATTCCGTCACATCCCGCATTTTCATGGACCGCCTTCTTACGGGAATTAACAGGGAATGGCTGAATCCGTTTATCATGGTGATGATTCTCCTTGCCGTGATTCAGCTGGTGGTTGCATGGGCGCAGACGATTTATTCGCTGAAAATTAACGGAAAAATGGCGGTGATCGGGAAGTCGTCCTATATGTGGAAAATTCTCCGTCTTCCGATGGAGTTCTTCTCCCAGAGAATGGCGGGCGATATCCAGTCCAGGGCAGCGATGAACGCAACCATCGCGGGAACACTTGTCAACACTTTTGCCCCGCTTCTTCTCAACACCGCGATGATGGTTTTCTACCTGGTGCTGATGCTTCGCCAGAGCCCTCCGCTGACCGCGATCGGTCTGGTGACGATATTCCTTAATGTCATCATGTCGCGCGTCATCTCTAAGAAGCGGATTAATATAACCAGAGTGCAGATGCGCGACACGGGAAAACTTCAGTCCGCGACGGTGAACGGCGTGGAAATGATCGAAACCATAAAGGCAAATGGCGCCGAAAACGGTTATTTCCAGAAATGGGCCGGTTACCAGGCATCCGTGAATGCCGCAGACGTCAAGGCAATGAAAACAAATGCGTACATCGGAATGATTCCGGCAATTTTCAGTACGCTCGCAAATTATTCCGTTCTGGTGATCGGCGTGTGGCTTACCATGCAGGGACGCTTCAGTCTCGGCGCGGTTCTCATGTTCCAGGGATTCCTCAGTTCTTTCATGTCGCCGGCCATGATGCTGGTAAGTGCCGGCCAGACGGTTCAGGAAATGCGGACTCAGATGGAACGCGTTGAGGACGTAATGGAGTATCCGGAGGATCCGGAACTTACAGGCGGGCCTTCCGCGGAGACCGGGCTTTCAAAGCTGTCCGGCAACGTGGAGCTGAAAAATGTTACCTTCGGGTACTCCCGGCTTGAGAATCCGCTGATCTGCGATTTCTCGCTGTCTATGAAGACTGGGTCGAGAATTGCCCTTGTAGGTGCGTCCGGCTGCGGGAAATCCACCATTTCCAAGCTGGTGACCGGACTTTATCAGCCGTGGAGCGGAGAGATACTTTTCGACGGGAAGCCGAGAAGCGCGTATCCGCGGGAAGTGATCGTCGGCTCGCTGGCCGTCGTGGATCAGGAGATTACCCTGTTTGAGGACACGGTCGCGAACAACATCAAGCTGTGGGACAATACGATCCTGGATTTTGAGATGATTATGGCGGCAAGGGACGCCAGAATCCATGATGATATTATGCAGCTTCCGGGCGGATACCAGCACAAGCTTACAAGCGGGGGAAGAGATCTCTCCGGCGGACAGAAGCAGCGTCTTGAGATTGCCCGTGTACTTGCGCAGGATCCGATCATTATTATCCTCGATGAAGCAACCAGTGCACTGGACGCCAGAACCGAATACGAGGTTGTCAACGCCATCCGCGACAGGGGTATTACCTGTCTGATTATTGCTCACAGACTGTCGACAATCCGTGACTGCGACGAGATCATCGTCCTCGATCACGGGGCAGTGGTAGAGCGGGGAACACATACAGAACTGATGAAAAAGGGCGGCGCTTACGCCGATCTTGTCGCGAACGAATAGAACCGGAAAGGAGGATGACGTGGGCTGGTTTGAAAATCAGATCGAAGAACGCCGGGAAGCAGATCAGCAGCTTCTCGAAAACTCCCTCCTTCAGGTGGCGGGAGTCATACTTGGGAAAAAGTCCGGAGAACGCTTCATCGACGACAGGATCGTTACCAAAAGCGCGGTGGACGAGATCCTGAAATATTACCATTTCAGGCCGGCGGATGTTCCGGACAGCGTGAAGACGATGGAGCAGCACCTTGATTACTGCCTTCGTCCCCATGGCCTTATGCGGAGAAATGTGGAGCTCCAGAAGGGCTGGTACAAGGATGCATACGGCCCGATGCTCGGGTTTCTCAAAGAAGAAGGAGTGCCGGTAGCGCTTCTTCCCGATCTACTCCGGGGGTATTCTTACATTGACCCGGTGACTGGGGAAAGAGTACGCATTAATTCAAAAAAAGCGGAATGCCTGGACAAGGACGCAATCTGCTTTTACCGGCCGCTTCCGCTGAAGAAAATCGGAATACCGGATCTGCTGAGATACCTGGTCCAGTGCGTAGCGGTCAGTGACGGAGTTATGATCGCGGCAGCTACCCTCGCCGTGTCTTTAGTGGGACTTCTGGCACCGCGCCTCATCAAGGCTATGACCGGGCAGGTTCTTGCGGGAGGGCGGACAGATGTGCTCTTAGCTGTAGCTGTCTTCCTCTTCAGCTCAACAATAGCTTCCCTGTTGCTTGGAAGCGTGAAAGAACTCATTATGCAGCGGATCGACACAAAGACATCGCTTGGCGTGCAGGCATCCATGATGATGCGTCTTCTGACGCTTCCGGCCGGTTTTTTCAGGAAATACAGTCCGGGCGAGCTGTCGAGCCGGTCCATGTCGGTTAACCAGCTCTGTTCGCTCCTTCTGGGCGTTTTCGTGTCGTCGGGACTTACTTCCGTCACATCGCTGGTTTACATCGGGCAGATCTTCGATTTTGCTCCGACGCTGGTTATTCCTGCGCTTATTATTATCGTGGTAACCGTCTTGATTTCCACAGTGTCGGTGCTGATCCAGACCCGCATCAACAAAAAGAAGATGGAGCATGCGGTGAAGGAATCAGGAATGTCCTATTCCATGATTACGGGCGTTCAGAAGATCCGTCTCGCGGGTGCGGAGAAGCGCATCTTTGCAAAATGGCTGAATATGTTTTCCGAGGAGGCGGAACTTGAATATAATCCGCCGATCTTCATCACCATCAACGGGGTTATCAATACGGGCATCAGCCTGTTTTCCACGATCGTGCTCTATTATCTCGCCGTGAAAAGCGGCGTGGATCAGTCTTCTTATTTTGCTTTTACGAGCGCGTACGGAGCGGTTATGGGGGCTTTCATGTCCCTTGCCGGGACCGCGATGTCGGTTGCCCAGATCAAACCGACGCTCGAGATGGCAGAGCCATTTCTTAAGACGGAACCGGAGCTTTCCGAGGGAAAAGAGATCGTTACGGAAATCTCAGGCGCGATCGAGGTCGACCACGTATCCTTCCGGTATCAGGACGATATGCCGTATGTGCTGCGCGATCTGTCGCTGAAAGTAAAGGCAGGAGAGTATGTTGCCATCGTCGGAAAGACAGGCTGCGGAAAATCGACGCTTATGAGGCTTCTTCTCGGCTTTGAGAAACCGGATATAGGCGCGGTTTATTATGACGGGAAGGATATCAGCAGTCTCGAGCCGAGCTCTCTTAGGCGCAATATCGGAACGGTGATGCAGTCGAGCGGGCTCTTCCAGGGCGATATCTATTCCAATATTGTGATATCAGCCCCGCAGCTTACGGTCAAGGATGCCTGGGAAGCGGCCGACAAAGCCGGAATTGCGGATGATATCCGCGCCATGCCCATGGGAATGAATACCGTGATCTCAGAAGGGCAGGGCGGCGTCTCCGGCGGCCAGAAGCAGAGGCTTATGATTGCGAGGGCAATTGCGCCGAATCCGAAGCTTCTGATGTTTGACGAAGCGACTTCAGCGCTGGACAATAAAACGCAGAGACAGGTTTCTGAAGCGCTTGACGCGATGGGCTGTACCCGTATTATTATCGCTCACAGGCTGAGCACGATCCGCCACTGTGACAGGATTCTGGTGCTGGACGGCGGGAGCATTATCGAAGAAGGAACCTATGAGGAACTGATCGCGAAAGGCGGTTTTTTCGCAGATCTTGTGGCTCGACAGAGACTTGACATCGACACTGCCTGACAGGAGGTAAAACGTGAAATACAGAAAACTCGGAAAAACAGGACTTATGGTCAGCGAGATCGGGTTTGGCGGCGAGTGGCTTGAACGGCATCCTGAGGATGAATCCGTTGAACTCATGCGTTATGCGGGAGAGAAGGGAATCAATATCATCGACTGCTGGATGCCGGATCCGAAATCAAGGGATATCATCGGGAGGGCGATGGAAGGATGCCGGGACAAGTGGTTCGTGCAGGGGCATCTCGGCTCAACCTACCAGAACGGCCAGTACGTCCGTTCGCGCGATATGAAGCATGTGGTTCCGGCATTTGAGGATCTTCTTAAGAGACTTCGCACGGATTACATCGATCTCGGGATGATTCATTATATTGATTCTGAAGAAGACTGGGACAGAGCCATGAACACAGACTTTATCCGCTATGTCCACGAGCTTCATGAAAATGGGGTCATCCGCCACATCGGACTTTCAACGCATAATCCCGTCATGGCGAAACGGGCGGTGGAGACCGGCTTTGTCGAGATGATTCTGTTTTCGATCAATCCTGCGTTCGATATGCATCCGGCCACGGACAACCTGGACAACATGTTCGGGGAATACGAGGAGGGTCTCTCCGGAATTGATGAGGAAAGGGCGTCTCTCTACAGGCTCTGCGAGGAAAAGGATGTCGGGATCACCGTCATGAAGGGCTTTTTCGGAGGAAGGCTGTTTGACGCTGAGACGTCTCCGTTCGGCACCGCTTTTACACCTGCACAGTGCATTCATTACGCGCTGACAAGGCCGGGAGTATCTTCCATCCTTGTGGGCTATGATACGAAAGAACAGGTCGATGAAGCGGTCTCCTACGAAACTGCGTCCGATGACGAGAAGGATTACGCCTCCGTGATTGCCTCAGCTCCGCTTCACTCGTACAGCGGACAGTGCACCTACTGCGGGCACTGCCGGCCCTGTCCGGTGAACATCGACATTGCGATGGTTAATAAATTTTATGACCTTGCGGTACAGCAGCCGGAGGTGCCGGAGAGCGTCAGATCGCATTATGAGGCTCTCGGAACAACGGCGTCCGCGTGCATCGGATGCAAGGGCTGCGAATCGAGATGTCCGTTCGGCGTAAAGGTCGCGGAGAGGATGGAGAGAACTGCCGTCCTCTTCGGATTATGAAAGCGCAGTATTAATCTGCGACCACACCTCTTCGTAATACTTCGCGGGATCTTCGGAAAGAACCGATTCCGCTTGAGCCAAAAGAGCCGGGTCTGTCAGGTAAGCCGCCACCATCGGCGAAAACTGACGTCCGGCTGTTTTTTGCATTTTATCAATAACGGATCCGAGATCCCCGTCGTATTCCGCGATGATGACGGCGGCGCAAGCCGCGACGTCCGTCATCTGACGGTAAGGGGACTCCGTGCGGATATATTGCGCCGGGCAGCCGTCTGTTCCGTCATACCATCTGTGGTGGCCGAGCGCGACGTCCGCAAAATGTCTGGTGGAAGGCCGGGCGAGCAGGTCGTCATGGCCGGAAATCGTGTGAAGAAGGTACATGCGGTACTCATTTTCAAAGAGATTCCGGGTCATCATCGTTCTTCCGATATTCATCTTGATGAGGCCGAAATCAAAATACAAACCGCACTCTTCGGCGAATTCAAGCAGCAGATCCCGCTTTGCTTCCGGATTCTCGGCAGCTGCGATGAACGGAATATCGTCGAAAAAATCTCCTTCGTGGGCGAGGATAAACCCGCAGATGCAGCGGGTCAGCGCGCCGGTTCTCCTCATGCGTATATAGTCCTCGCCTCCGAAGCGCTTCATAAGGGCTTTTGTGACTTCTCTGTAGGTGGGTACGCCCGGGATCTCATAGTAATCAGTGATGACCGCGCAGGCCGTATAGAAGAAATAATCGTCCAGGTACTCGGCGGGACAGGTAAGAAGCGTATCCAGCATTTTCCGGTACGCGCCATTTAAAAAGCGGATTTTCGCCGGCATCTCTTTCTGCTTCGGATTGTCTTTAAGGAGCCTGCCGTAATAGATCGGAAGCTGGACATTTCCGTAAAGACCGGACATATCGTACCGGTCTTTCGGCGTGCGCTCGATCAGGCTTTCAAGCCGCCGCATCGTGGGCTCGAGGCTCACGATGCCGCAGTTGTATTCCATCTCATAATAGGGCCAGAGCCAGCGGATACTCGGGTTCTCGTTCTGCTCCTCCGGCTTGAATACCTCATAGCAGGAATCAAGGATAACCGCAAGCTCGGCACTGGTAAGGCCGCCGCTTGACAGTTCGCTCCTGTTCGCGCTCATCTGCTGATGTGTTTTACGGACAAACGCGTCCCAGGGGAGTCCGGGAGCCTTTTCCCTGTAGTGGGGATCCTGCGTGATCTGCAGCGTCTTTGCGCTCGCGGCGACTTTCCGGCTGACGTCGTCCGTGCAGAGCGCTGTATTTGCCAGTGCGCGGATGATGAATCCCCGGGTCGCTTCATCGTCTATTTCATCGTAGTAGCGGATATACGAACCCGCCTCCGTAAAGAGCATTTCATTCTGAAATGCGAACGCGGACGAATCGTCCGCCTCGATTCCTTCGAGAAAGCGGCGGAGATAATAATAGCCCATGCCGAGCTTGTAAAGCTCGCGGATGACGTTTCCGCGGTCCTTTCTTACGCGGAATACGGAAAGCAGCGCGTCGTGTATGGCGGTATAGACTCCGCAGTCGAGATTGGTCTTCCAGTCCATCAGAGCGTCAGAGAAAGCGTCGAGATTCCGGATGGTTTCCTCTCCGGCGCTGTGAAGCTCGTCAAGGGTGGGGAAGAGATATTCTTCCAACAGCTTTAAGTTTTCATCTCTCAAAGCGCGGATTCTTTCACAGGCTTCCCTGCGCTCCGAATACCAGTCAGCAAAGCCCTGCGCCGAGGATGCGTAAAAGTTGGAAAGCCGCTGGATTTCAGCTGTATTTTCCGCATACTGCTCCTGCCATTTTTCCATATCCGGCTTTCCTCCTTTCCGTCCGTGCGTACGCGGATTTCGTTTTATGGTCATAGGTAATCGGCAATCCGCGCCGCTGCCCGGGTTTTCTGTGTTAATATCAGCGGACAGCCTGCCTGAGCGTCGTCATCAGGATATTGATATCCACCGGCTTCGCTATATGTCCGTTCATGCCGGACTCTCTTGCTTTCGCGATATCCTCCGCGAAGGTATTCGCTGTCATGGCGAAGATCGGAATTGAGCCGGCATCACCTCTTACAAGATTCCGGATCGCTCCGGCAGCTTCATATCCGTTCATTACAGGCATCTGTACGTCCATGAGGATCAGGCAATAGGAGCCTTCCTCTGAAGCTTCGAACTTTGTGACCGCTTCCCTGCCGTTTTCTGCTGTATCGACCTCAGCCCCCGTCGTCATGAGAATTTCCTTCGCAATCTCAAGATTGATCATGTTGTCTTCGACGAGAAGGATTCGTTTTCCGGTAAGATCGGGAGTGGCGGAAGCGTTTTCGACTCCGCTCTCCCCTGTCATGGCAGCGGTAAGTCCGTTGATGAGAGAATAACGGAATACCGGGAGCGGAATGAAATGGCGGATTCCGCAGCGGATAGCGTGATACTGGATTTCATCCCAGTTATCCTCATTGATCAGAATGAGCGTGATATCCGGCCTCGATTTCTGAAGATAGGACGCGATATCATAAATACTTCCGCTGATCTCCAGATCTCTTCCGATGATGACAGCGTCGAAGGACCGGCCGTGATACTCCGCTTCGGTGAGCTTCGCGACAGCGTCAGGGGCGGAAGAGACAATCGTGTGGCTGATGCCGAATTCCCCGAGATATTCCCGGTAAATCCGCTGCATCGTCTCGTTT
The DNA here is from genome assembly GCA_902797075.1 of uncultured Lachnospiraceae bacterium. GTDB lineage: Bacteria > Bacillota > Clostridia > Lachnospirales > Lachnospiraceae > Chordicoccus. The sequence goes on along the minus strand of CADBRO010000289.1, from coordinate 7,922 downwards.
GCTTCGATGATCAGGAAACGGCTGGCCTCAAGCGCCGCGGACTGTACGCTGATATCTTCATAGAGAAGAGGAACCCGTATGGTTACTTCCGTCCCCTCACCGGGCCGGCTTTTTATGTTGATGGTTCCGCCCATGGCCTCAGTGATTTTCTTAACAATGCTCATGCCGAGGCCGGTTCCTTCGATTTTCGTGACAGTAGACGAGCCGGCGCGCTCAAAGGGTTCGAAAATCCGTCCGAGGAAATCTTCGCTCATACCGATTCCGTTGTCTTTGCAGGAGAGGCTGAGGATGCAGCGGTCTCCCTGTATTTCCTCGTCGATGATGAGGTCTATATGACCGCTTTCAGGGGTGTATTTTACGGCGTTATTAATGATGTTGACATAGATCTGGCGGAGCCGCAGCGCGTCGCCGAAAAAGACCTCCTTGCGAGCTTCGCCGATGCTCATTTTCCAGGTGTGATTTTTTTCGTCCATCTGCGGCTGGATGATCGTCACGACATCATGCAGGAGTTCACCGAGCAGAAAGCGCTCACTCGCGATCTGCATTCTGCCGGAATCAATCCGCGACATGTCCAGAACCTCGTTGATCAGGCTCAGCAGGTGGCTGCTCGCGGTCTCTATCTTATTGAGCGCGTCCGCGACTCTTGCCTTCTCGTCGATATGCTTTTTTGCGAGCGCAGTCATGCCGACGATGGCGTTCATGGGAGTGCGGATATCATGGGACATGTTGCTCAAAAATGTCTCTTTCGCCGCGTTTGAGGCTTTCGCTTCTTCGAGACGGAGCTTCAGCTCATCTATTTCTTTTTTCAGTGAGGCAATTTCGGAGTCCGTATATTTTGTATTTCCCATAAGCCCTCCTGTACTGGTCTGAAACAGTTATACGGCAGGAAATGCGCGGACAATCGGAACCGCGTCAAGAAGAGAGGTCAGGATATAGTCAGCAGCTTCCCGAACGTCGTCAGTCACGGGCTCCTGATCCGGAATCAGAAACACTGTGGAACCGGACGCTCTCGCTCCGAGGATACCGTCGTGGCTGTCCTCGAAGATCATGCATTCTTCCGGAGGAGCGCCGACAGCAGCGGCAGCCTTCAGAAAGATCTCCGGATCCGGCTTGCTCTTTGAGATGTCGTCACCGCAGACGGAAGCGGAAAGATAAGGCAGAACTCCGGTGGATTCCCAGTAGCCGGAGGCGACGTCTCTCGATGTTCCCGTCGCTATCGCGATTTTGATATTCTTTTTCTTAAGCTCGTCAAGCAGCTCAAAAAGACCTGGTTTTATAGGGACGGGATGTTCGCTGAAGTAATGGTTCATGTACTCGTAGCGAAGATTGCGGATATCCCAGTAAGGGGCGTCTTCTCCAAACCAGGAGCAGAATCTGACGCCGTTGTCATGGGCATTGTGGCCGTGCATCGCGCAGATCTGTTCAAAAGTGATCTCGATGCCATACGGTTTGCACGCGTAGTACCATCCCTCCATCGAGATCCGCTCGGTATCGTAGATTGTTCCGTCCATATCGAAAATTGCAGCTTTTATCATAGTATTCTCCATTCTGTTCACAAAAATAATTTTAAACCATGCGGTATCCGTCCGTAAAGCGGTTGAGCCGAAAAACGCATGCGCGCATATCATATCCGCGGAAAAGATCTGCAGCGCGGTATAACCGTAACTCTTAGCACATATGCCGGTATATGATATAATCCTTTTATCGGAAACAGGGTGTCTGCCCATGGCGGGCGTGAAAGCTCCTGCCCGGAGAAAGCCGGCGCTTACGGCCGCGGTTGATGGTAAGAAACGATACGGAATCAGAATGCCCGTTTTGCCGGGATAAGGTGATAAGATGGATAAAAACAGTTTTGCGCTGACACCGCCGATGGGCTGGAACAGCTACGATTATTACAATACCACAGTGAATGAGGAAGAGATCCGCGCGAACGCGGAGTTTATGGCGGAGCATCTCCGCCGCTTCGGCTACGAATACATCGTCGTGGATATCGAGTGGTATTCCTACGATACGGGCACGATGCCCGAATTTCAGTATATACCCTTCGGCCGCGTTGAGATGGATGAGTATTCGAGGCTTCTTCCGTGTCCGGACAAATTTCCGTCATCCGGGGGCGGCCGCGGGTTTAAACCTCTGGCCGACTATATTCACTCACTCGGCCTTAAGTTCGGCATCCATATCATGAGGGGGATTCCAAGAGAAGCCGCGCACCGGCACTGCGGGATAAAAGGGACGGCTCATACGGCTGACCGGATCGCCGATCCGTCGAATATCTGCTTCTGGAATCCGGATATGTACGGCGTGCGGACGGAGCTTCCGGAGTCGCAGGCATATTATGATTCTCTTTTCGAACTCTACGCTGACTGGGGTGTTGATTTTGTAAAATGCGACGATATCTGCCGCGAGGACATGAAATCAGCTCACGACGAGATACGGATGCTTCACGAAGCGATTGAAAAATGCGGCAGGCCCATCGTTTTAAGTTTGTCTCCCGGACCCGCAAAACCGGAGGAAGCAGGGCACTATGAGAAGTACGCGAATATGTGGCGGATTACGGATGATTTCTGGGATTCCTGGCCGCTGCTTCTTGAAATGTTCGGGCGATGCCGGCTCTGGCAGGGAGCGGGAAAGCCCGGCTGCTATCCGGACTGCGACATGCTTCCGGTCGGTGTCATCGGCGGCCGTTTCGGAGAAGGAGAGGAGCGCAGAAGCAATCTCACCATTCCCGAGCTTCGGACGATGATGACCCTCTGGTGCATCATGGGATCTCCTCTTATGATGGGCGGAGAACTCACGATGATGACGGAGGAGGACATTTCACTTCTTACGAACGAAAAACTTCTTGCGATGCAGAAATGTGCGGAAGACGCGCGGGAGACAAGATTTAAAGAATCTTCCGGAGAAGTGATCTGGCAGGCAAAAGGCTCCGCGGACGGACGTGTCTATATCGCGCTTTTTAATATATCGGATGAGGAGACGGAGATTTCGATGTCCTTATCTGAGATACGGGCCGATGAAGCCTGCGCCGGCGGGGCAGGCAGGGAGAGCTGCGGATTCCTGCTTACCGGAATCTGGGACGAAGAGCCGGTGCGGATCACGGACAGCTTCAGCGTAAAGGTGCCGGCCCACGGTGTCAGAGCATATGCTGCAGTTCCTTTGTCCTCTGACAAAGAATAAAAACAGACCGGCAGAGAAGATATGAAAAACAGGCGGAATCGAAACGGAGAGCTAAGGTGATGAACAGGCAGGCGGCGGAAGAACTGCTTTGGAGGGAAGCGGCGGAGATCGATTATCTTGAAAATGCGAAAGCTTCGCTTTCCTGGGATATGAGGGTCAACCTTCCTCCTGCCGCAGGAGAATACCGCGGAGAGATGATCGGTTTTCTCGCCGGACAGATTTATGAACGGAAAACTTCGGAGAAAATGAATGAAATCCTTTGCTGTCTGGAAGAGGAGGCAGCCGAAGGCAATTCCGCGGTTTTATCCGCGATGATCATGAAATTCCGGAGAGAATACCGATATCTGCGGGAAGTTCCGCCGGAGCTTAACAGAGAGTGCGCCGCGCATATCCTAAAGACGGAGGTTATGTGGCGCAGGGCAAAAGCCGAAAATGACTTTCCGCTCATCATACCGTGGATGAAGAGGGAATTCGATCTTCTTAAGGAGACAGCGGCGGCGCACGGATATAAGGACGACCCGATGACCGCTCTTATGTCCGCCGGCGATCCGGGAATTACGAGAGAAAAGGCGGATCTGCTGTTTGAGGAGCTTAAGGCTTTCCTTCTGCCGTTTCTGGACCGCTTAAGAGGCGCAACGGTTCCGGTGGCGAAGATGGATCTTGTGGGGCCATTTTCAAAAAACAGCCAGAAGGAATTCTGCGCGAAAATTCTCGGAACGATTGGCTATGACTTCAGCAGGGGAAGGATCGATGAAGGAGCCCATCCCTACACCACGGCAAATGACCGGAGCGATATCCGGCTTGTGACCAGGTATCCGGAACAAAATTTCCTGTCCGGTCTGATATCATGTCTTCATGAGGGCGGACATGCGATGCACTGGCAGAATACGATGCCTGCGCTTTCCGGCACGACACTCGAAAAAGTGCCGTACGACGCGCTCTGCGAATCCCAGTCGCGGTTTATTGAAAACATGATCGGAAGGAGCTATGAGTTCTGGGAGTACTGCCTGCCGGCCGCAAGGCGGTATTTTCCGCAGCTCGAAGGTACGGCTCCCGGGGAGATTTTCCGGACGCTCTCAGCTCTTAACTTCACGGCGGACAGGCTGGACAGCGACGAGATTACCTATAACCTCCACATTATGATCCGCTATGAGATCGAGAAGCTGCTGTTTGACGGCGCCGTTTCGTTCGAAGATCTCCCGGCTATCTGGAGTGACAAATACGCGGAATACCTCGGGGTCTGTCCGGAAAATGACGCAAAGGGCGTTCTTTCGGACATGCACTGGTACAGCGGTTACGCGGGCTATTTTCAGAGCTATGTCATGGGAAACCTCTATGACGGACATTTTTATGACGCCATGAGGAAGGAGATCCCGGATATGTACGAACAGATCAGACGCGGAAATTTTGAAAATGTCACCGGCTGGCTGAAAGAGCATATCCAGAAATACGGCGGAATGTACGAACCGGCCGAACTGCTGAAAATGGCGGACGGGGAGGAATTGTCCGCCGGACACTATATTGGTTATTTACGGGAAAAATACGGGAAACTCTATGGACTCGCCGGATAACCGGGAGGAGAGACGATGAAGCTGATCAACCTCAAATGTCAGAACTGCGGGGCAGACCTGGAAATCAACCCCGAAAAGAAAGAGATGTTCTGCTCATACTGCGGAGCCCGCCTCATGATGGCAGAGGATTCGGTTCATGTAACCAGGATTGTGGACGAGGCGCGGCTCAAGGAGGCGGAGGTGCGCCTTAAGGAGCTGGAGTATCAGCACGAAAGGGAACTCCGCGAGGAGGGACTCCGGAAAGAACAAAGAAAAGCAGGCATCGCGTCGGTCATCGTCTATATCGTGGTTCTGCTCATTTCCTATATGCTTCCGGAGCTTCGTCCCGTTTCGGTTCTTGTGCTTGTATTCGGAGGAATCGCGCTGATATCATCAAGATCCGGGGACAGGAAAAGCCGTACGTCCGGCCGCGCCATGGAGACTTCGCGGAAAAGCAAAACCATCGCGCTTCTCCTCTGCATTTTCACGGGAATGATCGGCGGACACTATTTCTACGCCGAAAGATTCGGCATGGGAATTCTTTATCTTTTAACGCTGGGATTTTTCGGGGTCGGCTGGTTGATTGATATCGCAAGAATCGCATGCGGAGGATTCAGAGACAGGGAAGGCAGGTTTATCGAGAACTGACAGCTGATATGCTTCGTGCGATATTACTGACGAAAATCGGAAAAAACTTAAATAACAATTAACAAAAAAACGGCATGCCGGCCTGTACAAACAAATGTACACCCCCTGCGATATAATGGGATCATAGAACAACGCCAAATACTATGGTTCCTTAAATCGAAAGGAGGCATCGGCATGAAGGGTTATCTCACGGGAAACGGCTACATGGGTTATGTGAACGGAAGCTACATGCTTTTTTCAAGTGAAGACGAGTACAGGAATTACATGGAAGAAGACTGAAGCAGACAGGAGGAATGACGCGGAATGAACAGACCGGTGCTGACGGAATATACGGATTTTATAGTAGAAAAGACAACGGAGCTTTTGAACATCGATTCACCGACAGGATACACGGAAGATGCCGCGGCGTGGGTGAGGCAGGAATTCGGAAACCTCGGGTTTTCGGCAAAAATTACAAACAAGGGCGGCGTAATCGTCGATCTTACCGGCACCGACAGGAACAACGCGCTGCTTCTTGAAGCCCATACGGACACTCTCGGAGGAATGGTCGAGTCGGTGAAAGAGAACGGGCGTCTCAAGCTTACCAATCTCGGAGGTATGGAACCGAATAACGCCGAGACGGAGAATGTCAGGGTCGTCACGAAATCCGACGGAGTCTATGAGGGTACCTTCCAGCTCTGCAACGCTTCGGTTCATGTAAACGGCGAATACAGGGATACAAAGCGCACCTGGGACACCTGCGAGGTCGTTCTTGACGAGGATGTCCGGTCGAAGGAAGACGCTGAAAAGCTGGGCATCTCCGCGGGTGACTTCGTCTGCTTCGAGCCGAACGCACGAGTCACAAAAAGCGGCTATATTAAATCCAGGTTTCTTGATGACAAACTGAGCGTCGGTATTCTTCTCGGTTTCGCAAAGTACATCCGTGACCGTCAGATCACGCCGCCAAGGGCTCTTTACGCGCATATTACCGTATTTGAGGAAGTCGGGCACGGAGGCAGCGCAAGCGTGCCGGACGGATGCACGGAAGCAATATCGGTTGATATGGGATGCGTGGGTGAAGGGCTCACCTGCACTGAAAAACAGGTATCCATCTGCGCGAAGGACAGCGGCGGACCATACAGTTATCCTGTGGTACAGGGGCTGATTGCCGCCGCGAAGCGCGCCGGTGCCGACTATGCGGTCGATATCTATCCGCATTACGGGAGTGACGTCGAAGCTACGCTGAGGGCCGGAGGCGACCTGAAGCACGGCCTGATCGGAGCGGGCGTCTACGCCTCTCACGGCTATGAGCGGAGCCACAGGGACGGCGTCGAGAACACACTGCGGCTTCTGATCGGGTACGCCCTTGACGAAGCGGCCGGGTAACTCTCAGCGGAGAAGTTTCTCCGCCCGGTCAGCGACTGCCTTGTCACAGCGGACTTTGATGCGGGCTCCGTCGTCGAGATAATCAAGCTTCAGAACCTTGGCGCTGCCGATCAGGTAGGCCTGGACATCACCCCGGCTGTAGGGAATCATGAACTCCCGCTCGACGTCGCCGCTCTCGAGCTTCTCCAGAACGGCTTCGGTAAGAAGGCGGATTGATGTATCTTCTTTGGCGGAGATGTAGACGTTCTCGTTCCGTTCGCCGTCGACGCTGGTTTCACGGAGACCGCGGCGGGGGTATCTGACCGGAGGATCGCAGAGATCGGATTTATTGAACACCGTGATCATCGGGATGCTCCCGGCGCCAAGCTCTGAGATCGTCTCCTTTGTAACCCGGATATGATCGAGGCAGTGCTCGTCGGATCCGTCCACGACCTGAAGCAGGAGATCTGCTTCCGCGACCTCCTCGAGGGTTGACTTGAATGCCTCAACAAGGGCCGTCGGCAGTCTGTGAATGAAACCTACGGTATCCGAGAGCAGAAATTCTCTGCCGCGCTCGACTTCGATCTTTCGGACGGTTGTGTCCAGCGTGGCGAACAGCATGTTCGCTTCGAAGACCTTGCGGTCCTCCGCGCTGTTTTCCGAACCCCAGAGATCCAGCATGGAGTTCATGATCGTGGACTTTCCGGCATTCGTGTAGCCGACAAGAGCGACCAGCGGCAGGCTGGAATTCCTGCGCTTGCGGCGCTGGGTTTCACGCTCCCGGCTCACTTCCCGGATTTCTCTTCGAAGCTCGCTCAGACGGTGATCGATTGTACGGCGGTCGATTTCGAGCTGCGTCTCGCCCTCGCCCTTGGAGGACATCGATCCGGAGGCGCCGCCCTGACGGTTCTGTGTTTCCCAAAGACCGATCAGGCGGGGCTTAAGATACTGGAGTTTTGCCAGCTCGACCTGCAGCTTCGCTTCGCGCGTTCTCGCGCGCTGTTCAAAGATTTCAAGTATGAGCCGGGTACGGTCCATGATCGGAACCTTCAGGACTTTCTGAAGGTTTCTCAGCTGAGACGGGGAGAGCGTATCATTGAATATGACGCGCTCCGCTCCGAGCGCTTCTACGAGTACGGCGATTTCATCCGCCTTTCCGGAACGCACATAGAGCGCGTTGTCGACTCTCGGAAGCTGCTGGGT
>CADBRO010000288.1 GCA_902797075.1 uncultured Lachnospiraceae bacterium | reverse complement strand
TTATCGGATCATTTTGAACCGTGTGATCAGTCCCCCCGCTTCAACGCCGCAGCGGCGTAGGTGGGGGTATAGGGGGCTGATCATCTCAGCGGGGGGTTAAAGCCCCCGCTGAGAAGCCGCTGTAAGCGGCCATGGTTCACGAGCAAGCAGCGCAGCGGATTGCGAGTGTCCGCTTTAACTAGAGGAGAGATAAATCATGGAAATCAGAACTATGTTTGAAATGCCAAAGCAGCTTGAACTGTTCGACGGCTGCCTGAAGATTGACGTACGCAGCGAGTGCACAGATGACGCCGCCCTTTACCTCGCCGACGGCGAACTTGTCTTTACGGATCCGTTCTTTGAGCCGCAGCCGCGTCTCGATCCCCACGAGGGATTTTCTTTTGAGATGAAACTTCCGAAGCCGGAGAAGCTTCTTGCTGTTTACCAGCACAAGAGCTGGTGGGTAAGGCCGGCATTTCCGGAAAGTACCGCGGATATACCGGAAAAGACCCAGATGCTTCTTCTGAAATATCCGGAAGGAACCGTGTGTCTCGTCGCCGCGGCAGGAAAGGTGTTCCGGACAGATTTTGAAGCCGGCGCGTCCGATGATGAAATGGCTTCGATCCGCATCCGCACGTCCTCGAACCGCGTCGGCGACTCGATCGTGCACACGCCGCTTTTCGCAGCAGCGTCGGATCTCAATCCCTACGAGGCGATCCGGAAGGCGGAGCTTGTTCTCGGTGCGAGTGGGGATCTGCAGATCCGCGAAAACCGCGCGTATCCGGAGATTTTCGAGGGCTTCGGCTGGTGCACGTGGGACGCATTTTACAGGGATGTTTCCGAAGAAGGCATCATCGCAAAGCTTGAAGAGCTGAAGGAAAAGCAGGTTCCGGTGCGCTGGGTGCTGATCGACGACGGCTGGATTGACGCGGACTACGATCGTCTCACGATCTCCGGCTTCGACGCAGTGAAGGAGAAATTCCCGAACGGCCTCGCGGGAACCGTAAAGCTGATCAAGGAAAAATACGGCGTGAAATACGTCGGCGTATGGCATGCGACCTTCGGCTACTGGTGCGGCGTGACACCCGGATCCGAGGCGGAGAAGGTGCTCGGAGAATTCTGCCAGGCGTTGCCCGACGGCAGGCTTGTGACCGCTCCCGACGCGGAAAAGGCCTTCCGGTTCTATGACGCGTGGCACAGCTATCTTAAAGGCCAGGGCATTGATTTCGTGAAGGTCGACAATCAGAGCGCGATCTCCGTGCTTTACGACGGTATCGCCTCCTACGGCGCGTCAAAGGAGATTCTTGCGGGTCTCGAAAGATCCGTGGAGAAGAATTTCGGCGGCGCGATCATCAACTGCATGGGAATGGCGCCGCAGGAGCTGTGGGCGAGAAAGACGACGGCTCTTACGAGAACCAGCGATGATTTCGTTCCGAATACGCCGGAGGGCTTCATCGAGCACGCGATGCAGAACTCCTACAATTCGCTGTGGTCGGGAACATTTTATACCGGAGACTGGGATATGTTCTTTACGGAGCATGTGGAGGCAAGAATGAACGCAGTTCTCCGCGCGGTTTCGGGCGGTCCTGTCTACGTAAGCGATAAGGTGGGTAAGACAGATCCGGAGTATCTCCGTCCGCTCATGGATGAGAACGGAACGATTAAGCGCTGCACCGGCGTCGGCCTGCCGTCCCCGGCCAATCTCTTTGAAGATCCGAGAAAGAGCGGCATCCTGAAGGTTGTCAACTACACGGACGACAGCATCTGTATCGGCGCGTTTGACCTCGTAAGAGAAGCGGAAAGCGTGATTGGACTCATCACGATGGCGGATGTCGTGATGCGGGTTCCGGGCGCTGACGCGGAAGCCTACGCGGTGAGAGGCGTGTTCGGCGGAGATGTGGGCAAGATCGATTACAGGGATCCCTACGCATTTGAGCTTCCAAAGGGCGGCGCGGAGCTGTTCATCCTGAAGCCGCTGGTGAAACAGGGTTAAGCTCCGGATGAAGAAGCTGCCGGAGGCGGCAGTATTTCATGCGCAAACAGTGAAGCGGATTGCAATGTATGCTTTACGCTGACGAAAAAAGGAGACACAAATGAAAAGAAGCAGCGGAATTCTTCTCCCGGTCTTTTCACTTCCGGGAAAGTACGGCATCGGATGCTTTTCAGAGGCCGCATACAGATTTGTGGATTTTTTAAGAGACAGCGGACAGAGCTTCTGGCAGATCCTGCCGCTGGGTCCGACGGGATACGGCGATTCCCCGTATCAGTCTTTTTCGACCTTTGCGGGAAACCCGTATTTTATCGATCTTGAGAAACTGGTAAAAGAAGGACTTCTGACGGAGGAGGAATGCGCCGAGGCGCTCGGAGTCCCAGCGGGCTTAGGAACTCCGGGACCGGCGGACGGGACGGAGACGGCAGCTTTGGCAGAAGCTGCGTGCGCAGGTGATGCAGCGTTCAGCCTTCCGAACATTGACTACGGCCTTCTCTACACGAAGCGGATCCCGCTTCTTCGGAAGGCGTATGCGCGGAGCAGCCACCGTGGAACTCCGGAATTTGAAGCATTTCTTCGTGAAAATGACTACTGGCTCCCGGATTACGCTCTTTTCATGGCGGTAAAGGACGCTCACGGCGGCGCCGGCTTTGAGACCTGGGAGGAGGACATCCGCTCCGCGGAGCCGGAAGCGAAGGCCGCCTGGGGAGAAAAGCTCGCGGACGACGTCGCGTTCTATGAATATCTTCAGTACGAATTTATCCGGGAGTGGCGGGCGCTGAAGGCGTACGCGAACGATAGCGGAATCGGCATCATCGGCGACATTCCGATCTACGTCTCGGCGGACAGCGCGGATTTCTGGGCGAACCGCGACCTCTTCATGCTGGATGAGCGCGGAAGAATCAGGATGGTGGCGGGAGTGCCGCCCGACGGCTTCTCGGCGGACGGGCAGCTCTGGGGCAATCCTCTTTACGACTGGCCGAAGCATAAAGCGCAGGGCTATGACTGGTGGCTTAAGAGAATCGGCAAGTGCCGCGAGCTCTACGACGTCGTCAGGATTGACCATTTCAGGGGCTTCGACGAATTTTTCGCGATTCCGGCAGAGGATACGGACGCGAAGCGCGGCCACTGGGAGAAGGGACCCGGAATAGAACTGTTTGACGCGATGCGGGCGCATTTCGGCGAGACGCCGATCATCGCCGAGGATCTCGGCTACATGACGGAGACGGTCCGGAAGCTCGTCAGGGATACCGGATTCCCGAACATGAAGGTGCTGGAATTTGCCTTTGACTCGCGGGATTCCTCCGGAGCGATGGAGTATCTGCCGCACCGCTATGAGAAAAACTGCGCGGTTTATACCGGAACCCATGACAATGAGACGGTCCGGGGATGGATCGACAGCATTTTGCCGGAGGAGCTCCGGACAGTGAAGGAGTACCTGGATGTGAGGTCGGACGACCCGCAGGAGATCGTGGAGAGAATGGTCCGCGCCGCCCACGCGTCCGTCGCGGATCTTTGCGTCATCCCGATGCAGGATTACCTCGGACTCGATAACTCCGCGAGAATCAACCATCCGTCGACGAACGGGACGAACTGGATGTGGAGGATGTCCGGCGGAGTGATCGAAGGCCCATTCGCGGAAAAACTAAAAGCACGGATTCGAAAGCTGACAGAGCTTTACGGGAGGCTTGACGGGTGAATAAATTCAGCAGTTGGCTAGTTGACCGGCGCCGCCGGATTTTTGTGATCATGATGCTGCTGACCGCATTTTGCGCGATACTGATTCCGAAGGTGAAGATCAACACCGACATGACGAAATACCTTCCGGACAACTCGCGCATGAAACAGGGACTTGACCTTATGACGGAGGAATTCGGCGGGCTTCCGGCGAATAATCAGTCGAATACCGTCCGCGTCATGTTCAGGGCAGTCCCGGAAAATGAAAAGACAGCTCTTTTAGAGGAACTGAAAAAGACACCGAATGCGGACTCGGTGTCTTTTTCGCCCGGAAGTACGCGCTTCGAGAGAGGCGATTATACCCTGTTTATCCTGAATTTCAGCTGCGGGTTTTTCTCGAGGGAAATGCGGGAGGCGGAGAGTTATATCTCAAAGAATTTTACCGGCCGTTATGACATGGTCTACTGCCTCGACAAGACCTCACAGCAGGGGATCCCGCTGTGGATCGTGGCTCTCGCCGTCATCCTGCTCATCGTGATCCTCGTGGTCATGAGCCACTCGTATCTCGAGCCGCTGCTGTATCTTTTCGCCATCGGCTGCGCTGTCGTCATCAATCTCGGCACCAATATCTTTTTAAAAGACGTGGCGGAGGTGACATTTTCCATCTCGGCGATCCTTCAGCTCGCTCTTTCGATGGATTATTCCGTGATACTGACGGGCCGCTTCCGGCAGGAGCTGGAAAAGGACGGCGATAAGGAGGCCGCGATGAAGCGCGCCGTGTCGGGCGCATTTTCATCGATTGCCGGAAGCTCGCTCACAACGGTGGCGGGACTTCTCGTGCTCGGCTTCATGAGCTTTAAGATCGGGCTTGATCTGGGATTTGTGCTGGCGAAGGGCGTCTTCCTCAGCATGGTGAGCATTTTTACGATACTGCCGCATCTTTTGCTTGTATTCCACGGAGCCGTGCGGAAGACGGAGAAGAAGGTGCCGGTCATCCGGACGGACGCGCTCTCCCGCGCTTCGTATCGCGGAAGGCGTGTCATCGCGGCGGGCTTCGCGGTGTTTTTCGTGCTGATGCTGATCTTAAAGAGCAGCACCGGAATCGCGTTCACTCTTCTTGAGCCGAATGATATCGACCCGGTCTTCCCGAAGGAAAACCAGATCGTACTTCTCTATGAAAATGGCGACGAGGCCGCGGTCAACGACATGATTCCGGATCTCGAGACCGATCCGTCCGTAAACAGCGTGCTTTCGTATCCGAATACGCTGGGGAGGAGCTTTACCGCGGACGAGCTTCTTGAGCTCATTGATACTTCCGATATCGGAGTCGATATCGCCGTTCCGCCGATCGCCGTGAAACTGATTTACAGCGCAGCCGGAAAGCGCGGCGGTTCCATGACCCCCGCGGAGCTTCTCGATTATGTCACGCGTACGATGGGAGAAGACAGCGCGTGGAGCGCTCTTCTTAACCAGGATATGAAGGATATGCTGAAGACCGCTCCGGAAATGCTGGAGGAAGCCGGAGGGCAGCTGAAAGGGGAGAAGTATTCCCGCATGCTGATTTCGACGAATCTTCCGCAGGAGTCGGAGGAGACAGCGGCGTTTATGGAAAAACTGACCGCGCTTGGCGACGGCTCGCTTTCCGGAGAATATTATCTGATCGGAAATACCCCGATGGCGTATGAAATGGTCGGGACCTTCGGAGGAGAGCTGAATTTTATCTCGATCCTTACGGCGGCTGCCATTTTCATCATCGTCCTTGTGACCTTCAGGTCGCTTGCGGTTCCGGCGGTTCTGATTCTGCTCATACAGTCCGCCGTCTACGCGACGATGGTGATCATGAATCTCCAGGGCATGAAGATTTATTACATCGCGCTTCTCGTAGTTCAGAGCATTCTCATGGGAGCGACGATCGATTACGCAATCGTCTTTACGAATTATTACCGGGAATTCCGGATGGAGATGGAGGCGGACAGAGCGCTCGCCGCGGCGTACCGCGGCTCTCTGCACACCATACTGACGTCGGGACTCGTCCTTGTGTCCGTGACGGGAATTGTGGGATTTGCGTTTTCGGATCCTTCCGTGCGGCAGATCGTCCACACGATCTCGAAGGGATCTGCAGTCGCTGTCTGTCTGATTCTGTTCGTGCTGCCGGGGGTGCTGGCGGCCCTTGACAGGTTCATCGCGCCGAAGGGGAAGCGGTAATTCGGGCTGCCCGGACTGCGGTGTGCTCTGCCCGTGAACCGCCGCAGCAGGCGGATGCAGTGATCGGAGGACGAAATCGGCGGATTAAGCAAAGTCTTAATCCGCCGAATATTTCGCCAGAAACTGCCGCCTGCCGCCGTCCGATTCATAGATCCGGACCTCGCAGTTAAGCGGCTTCGGCCGCCAGATGTATCCCTTTTTTACGCCTTCCATATAGCCGAACATGGAGCGCAAGATGCCGCCGTGGCAGGTGACGAGGACAGTATCATAATCCTTTTCCTCGAGCTCGCGGAGGAAGGAGTGAATCCGCTCCACTATGGCTGCCACCTTTTCGACGGTCGGCGGCGCCGGGAAAATCTCAGGATAGCGCCAGTAAAGCGTCATCCAGGGTCCGAGAAGGGTGTAGGGACGGAGCTCGTATTTTCCGAAGTCCGCCTCGATGATTCTTTCATCTCTGATGATCTGATCTTCCGGGACTCCGCTGAGGATCGACGCGGTTTTTACCGCGCGCTGAAGAGGGCTTGCGTAGACCGCGTCGAATCTGAGATCCGGGTGGTCCCGAAGCAGTTTTTCGCGCATGCCGCGGGCCTGCGCGATGCCGGTTTCATTGAGAGGCTCATCGGAGCGTCCCTGCATAAGATGGGATTTATTGAGGCGCGTCTGGCCGTGCCGCGCGAGATAGATTTTCATAGATTCTCCTTTATCACCGACCATGCCTTAGTGAGGCGGGAAAGATCCCACGCCGCGTTTGCGGGACTTGTGGAGGGCAGGCAGACCGCTGCTCTTCCGGTCATGGGTTCGGTGTATTTTTTATACATTTTTTCTGCGGTACGACCGTTCACATAGATCTGCCGGATGTCCGCGCTTTCAAGGATAACGGAAAGATCGTTGGGAGTGACATTCCGGATGCTTGAATCGGAGGAGCCGGTGATTTCGCAGGAGCGGATGACGTCCCACGCCGCGATGTGATGCCGGATCAGGAATTCCCGGCGCTCGGGCACATTTTCAGGGAAATGGTCCTCCAAGACCGCCGCCATGACGCGCCAGAAGCGGTTCTGCGGGTGACCGTAGAAGAACGCGGATTCTCTCGATTTTACGGAGGGAAAGCTCCCCAGAATCAGTATCTTCGAGCCGGAGTCGTATAGAGGTGGAATCGGGTGTACAATAAACTCTGTTTTCATATCAGGCTCTTAGTGTGTAATAAACTCTGTTTTCATTTCTGGTTCTTATCTTGATTTTTGTCCTCAAGAGATGATTTTCTTTTATCATACCCCCGGGGAAGCAAGCTTGTCCAAACAGTGGGTCCATCCAGCATGTATCCGACCTACCGGGAAGCAAGATTGTCTCAATAGTGGGTCCCGCCAGTGAGCAATCGACCTACCAGGAAGCAAGATTGTCCAAACAGTGGGTCCCGCCAGCAAGCAATCGACCTACTGGAAATCAAGCTTGTTCAAATAGTAGGTCCCGGCAACGAGCAATCGACCTACCAGGAATCAAGCTTGTCCAAATAGTGGGTCCTGCCAGGCCGCAACAGACCTACCAGGAATCAAGCTTGTTCAAATAGTAGGTCCCGCCAGTGAGCAATCGACCTACCGGAAAGCAAGTCTGTCCAATCAGTGGGTTCTGTCAGGGAAACAAGCTGCCCCTGCCTCTGAAACCTTCATATAGATATCCTAAACAAGGGGATGAGTTCATTATATCATGAACTCGTCAGTTCATGG
>CADBRO010000287.1 GCA_902797075.1 uncultured Lachnospiraceae bacterium | reverse complement strand
CGTTCCGAAGGCTTCAACGAAGTAGCTGAGAAGTACGGCTGGAACCTGATCGACGAGCAGACCGGTGACTTCACGGAAGCAGGCGGCCAGGAAGTTATGGAAAACTACTGCAAGTCCTATGAAGGCCAGTTCAACGTTGTCGTCTGCCAGAATGATAACGAAGCATTCGGCGCTATGACAGCCATGGACAACGCAGGCGTCAAGTACGGCCCGGGCAACGATGTCATCCTTATCTCCTATGACGCATGCACGGCTGGTCTTGAAGATGTCAAGGCAGGAAAGATCACGGCTGACTTCGAGTGCAACCCGCTTGCAGCTCCGTTCGTAGAAGAAGTCATCAAGACTCTTGCGGCTGGCGAGACACCGGAGAAGGAAGTTTACATGGTAGAGCATTGGTACGCGCTTGAGGATCAGATCGTTGATTTCGAAGTCAACGGCGAAGCTCAGGAGATGACTCTTGTAACTGACGAAGTCATCGAAGCTCAGTATTGATCCTTAGATACAGCCAAAGAGAAGAGTTATTGAATTCCTTTGGAGGTCCCTGGACTTATCCGGGGACCTCCTCTTGATTTTAAATGTATGAAGGAGACGCTATGGATAATAACGTGGTGCTGACAGCGAGGGGAATCACCATGACGTTCCCCGGAGTAAAAGCACTGGAAAAAGTGGATTTTACGCTCCGAAAGGGTGAGATTCATGCCCTGATGGGTGAAAACGGAGCCGGCAAATCCACTCTGATCAAGTGCCTGACAGGAATTAATGATTTTGAAGCCGGCGAAATTCACGTGGACGGCATCTCCGGACCTGTCAAAAATC
The DNA here is from genome assembly GCA_902797075.1 of uncultured Lachnospiraceae bacterium. Classification (GTDB taxonomy): domain Bacteria; phylum Bacillota; class Clostridia; order Lachnospirales; family Lachnospiraceae; genus Chordicoccus. The sequence continues at coordinate 8,399 of CADBRO010000287.1, read as the reverse complement.
ATTCCACAAAGGACGCCCAGGAGGTCGGAATTTCGACCGTTTATCAGGAGGTCAACCTCTGCCCGAACCTGTCGGTGGCGGAAAACCTGTTCATCGGCCGGGAACCGATGACGAAGTTCCATACCGTAGACAGGAAGTCCTATGTGAAACGGGCTCAGAAGATCATGGATGAGCTCGGAATCAGCGTCGACGTGACGCAGAACCTTGAAAACTATTCTCTCGCGATTCAGCAGATGGTGGCGATCGCCCGCGCGGTCGACATGGAATGCAAGGTCCTGATTCTGGATGAGCCCACGTCCTCGCTGGACGACGAAGAAGTCGAGAAGCTCTTTACGCTGATGAGGAGCCTTAGGGACAAGGGCGTCGGAATCGTCTTTGTCACGCATTTCCTCGAACAGGTTTACGCGGTATGCGACCGGATCACGGTTCTTCGCGACGGCCAGCTCGTCGGTGAATTCCCGATCGCGGAGCTCCCGCGCGTCAAGCTGGTTGCGGCTATGATGGGCAAGAACCTGGACGATCTGGCTGAGATTCAGAAGGAAAGCACGGCGGACGTCAGCAAAAATCCGCTTGAGATCTCGGCGAAGGGGCTCAGCCATACCGGAACGATTAAGCCCTTTGACCTTGACATCCACAAGGGAGAGGTCGTCGGAGTGGCGGGACTCCTCGGCTCGGGACGGAGCGAGATGGCCAGAGCGATTTACGGCGCGGACAGAGCCAGCACGGGAACGCTTTCCGTTGACGGGAAGGAAGTCAGGATCGGTCAGCCGATCGACGCCATGAATCTCGGCATGGGAATGCTTCCGGACGACAGAAAAGCGGAGGGAATCATCGCGGATCTTTCGGTCCGTGAAAATATCATCCTCGCGCTTCAGGCCAAGAAGGGCATGTTCAAAAAGCTCTCGAGAGCGAAGCAGGAAGAGATCGCCGCCCGCTATATCGATCTCGTCCAGATCAAGACGGCGGATCAGGAGACGCTGGTCAAACAGCTCTCCGGCGGAAACCAGCAGAAGGTGATCCTCGCCAGATGGCTGGCGACGGATCCGGATTTCCTGATCCTCGACGAACCGACGAGAGGAATCGACGTCGGAACGAAATCCGAAATTCAGAAGATGATCGTGAAGCTTGCGGGCGAAGGCAAGAGCATTTTGTTCATTTCCTCCGAAATCGCGGAAATGCTGCGTACCTGCAACCGCATGGCAATCATGCGCGACGGCCAGAAGGTCGGCGAGCTGGATCACGATCTGACCCAGGAAAATGTCATGAAGGCAATCGCGGGAGGTGGTGAGACTCATGAGTAAACGTTCTTTATGGTCGAAATTGAAGGGCTGGAGCCTGTTCCTTCCCGTAGTCAGCCTCCTTCTCGTTATGGCTGTCAACATCATCCACGACATTTCGGTCGGAGCAAACCCATTTTCCTTCTTTATGATTACGCTCCGCGAGACGACCGGAAACGGGACGATCCTCTACGGCCGTATCATCGATATTCTTAACAGAGGCAGCGAGGTCGCTATTCTGGCGATCGGCATGACGCTGGTCGTCTCTTCCTCAGCAGGAACCGATATCTCGGTCGGCTCGGTGATGAGCCTCTGCGCGAGCTTCTGCTGCATGCTGCTGGCAGGATACGGCGTATCCTCCACATCGACGCTGGCGGTCCCGCTGATCGTCGGCATTCTGGCGGGTATCGCGATGGGAGCGGTCTGCGGCATGTTCAACGGCACGCTGGTCGCGTACTTCGGGATACAGCCGATGGTCGCGACGCTGATTTTGTTCTCCGCGGCCAGGGCGATCGGACTTCTGCTCTGCAACGACCTGATCGTCTACGTAAGAAACGGCACCTTCGGTATCTTCGGCGGTTATCTCGGAATCATCCCGACGCCGGTCGTGATTGTGGCAATCTGCATCCTGGTCATCGGGCTTCTTCTCCGGAAGACTGCGCTCGGAATGTACGTCCAGTCGGTAGGCATCAACGCGAGAGCCAGCCGGATTGCGGGGCTTAACTCGAAGCGGATCATTTTCCTTACATACCTGATCTGCGGACTGCTCGCGGGTATTGCCGGCATCGTCGCTTCTTCGAGAATTACATCGGCGGACTCCAACAATATCGGCCTTTATTTTGAAATGGACGCGATTCTTGCAGTCGCGCTCGGCGGAAACTCCCTCGGAGGCGGAAAGTTCAACCTCGCCGGCTCGATCATCGGAGCGTACACAATCCAGGCAATTACGACGACGCTTTATGCTCTCGGCGTCTCGTCAACACAGGCGCCGGTATTTAAGGCTGTCATCGTTATCCTGATCGTCGCGATTCAGGCTCCGCCCCTTCAGGCGTACTTTAAGAAGAGAAGCGCGGCAAAACAGGTGAAAGGAGCGGCATGATGCGAAGAAACGCGAAGCTTAACAGTCATACAATACTTCTTCTGATCACGATCGTTCTGTTCGCTGTCCTCTATGCCGGAGGCTGCATCGCTTACGCCAGCAAGGGGTTTACGCACCTGCAGACGTTCCTCAATATCCTGATTACCAACGCCGGCCTGATCTGCGTCACCTGCGGCCTGACCGTCGTCATGCTCACCGCGGGAATCGATATTTCCGTCGGCGCGCTGATCGCGATGGACTGCATGATTCTGGCGGTCGGCATGAGAGCCGGGATGAACGCGGTCGTCATGGTTCTCATCGTACTTGTGATCGGCGTTCTTTTCGGAATGTTCCAGGGATTCCTCGTGGGGTATCTCGAGATTCAGCCGTTCATCGTCACGATGGCGGGAATGTTCTTCTGCCGCGGCATGACGGCGGTGATCTGCACGGAACAGGTTTCGATTACGCAGCAGAGCAGCGAGCTCTTCTACAAATGGGCGAATACGAAGATCAATATCCCCTTCGGCGGCTATATCAACAGCAAGGGAAAGTACCTTGTACCCTATGTCCGTCCGGGCGTGATCGTCGCCCTGCTGCTTCTTGTTTTCACGTTCTTTATGCTGCGCCACACGAAGCTTGGCAGAGCATTTTACGCGATCGGCGGAAATGCGCAGTCGGCAGCGATGATGGGACTTAACGTGAAAAAGGTGAAGATGAGCGCCTATATGCTTTCCTCCATCTTCTGCTCGATCGGCGCGATCTGCTACTGCCTTAATACGATGGCCGGCTCCGTATCCCAGGCCCTCGGACTTGAGATGGACGCCATCAGCTCGGCGGTTATCGGAGGTACTCTTCTGACGGGAGGCGTCGGCAACGTGATCGGTTCGTTCTTCGGCGTACTGATCAACGGAACGATCTCCTCGATCGTAAAGACGAACGGCAAGCTGGCCAGCTCATGGCCGAATATTCTGACAGCAGCGCTGCTCTTTGTATTCATCGTAATCCAGAGCGTATTTGCGATGCTGAGGAACAGGAAAAAGTGAACTCCGGCAGATGCCGGACGGATATGAAGGGAGCATTCGGATTATTTGTCCGAATGCTCTTTACTTTTGCGAGATACGAAAATAGTGTTTCAAACGGTTGATTTCATCTGCAAAACGGGTATGATAAAACTATCGGAGTGCGCGTTAACGATCGGAGGGACGAATCGAATGAAGCATCGGATCAAAACAGTTCTTCTTCTGGTTCTGACTGCGGTGCTGTCGTCCTGCGCAGTCTTTGCGGAAGAGGAGACCACGGTAGTTCCGTCCTTTGAAGCCGCGGAGGTGGCGGAGGATTTTTACGATCTGTATGAGACAAACCCCGATACGGTCGGGTGGCTCCGTGCGGGAGATAACATCGATTATCCGGTGGTACAGCGGGACAACGATTTTTATCTGCACCATGATTTTTACGGAAATGAGGACAATAACGGGACGCTGTTCGTCAATGAATATAATTCTCTTATGCCGAGGGACTGGCTGGTATTAATCCACGGGCATCATATGCGGAGCGGCGCCATGTTCGGGAGACTTATGGACTATGAGGATTTCGGGTATGTCTGCTCTCATCCGTTGATCATGTGGAGAACGGTCCGCGATCCGGAGGAGGTTTATTATGTGCCGGTATCGGCGCTCAATGTATCGGCAGATGAGGGAAATCCGGACTATATGTACGTGCTGGAGCCGCTGGATTTTTTCTTTGAGGAATCTGAGAAAATGCGGGAGATGGCCGAATCCGGGGCAGAATCTGTCACAGACGTGATTCTTGAGAATATGCCGGAAGATACAGAATCGGCAGAGATGAGTGTGCCGGAAGAGGCGGAACCTGTCTGGCCGTACATTTCTGAAGATGCTGAATCGGCAGAGATGAGTATGGCGGAAGAGGTGCAGCCGGACGAGATGTACACACCGGAGGAAGCCGAGCTTGAGGAACGTATCAGAGCGCGGAAAGCCGGGTATCTCGAGGAGATTGCCGCGCGGCAGATCTGGGAGGGACCCGTCGACGCCGATGCAGACGACGATCTGCTGATGCTTGTCACATGCAGCTATTACCAGACAAACGGGCGTTTTCTGCTTCTTTGCAGAAAGCTCCGTGAAGACGAGACACCTGAGATGATTCAGACTATGTTTTGGGAAGCAATGCCATGAGAGATGACGAATACGAACTGATCAGGTCAAAACGGAAATCCCTGAGTATTGAAATCCGCGCGGACGGAAGGATCATCGTGCGGGTCCCGATGCGCATACCGCTCGAAGAGGTAAGGGAGTTTGTCAATTCCAAGGAGAGCTGGATCCGGACGCACCAGAAGATCGCCCGGGAGAGGGCGGAAGCTTTAAAGGCGGATGAGAGGAGCCGTTTAAGCCGGGAGAAAATCAGGGAGCTTGCGGAGAAGGCGCTTTTGGTGATTCCGGACAGAGTCGCCTACTACGCTGAAAAGATGGGCGTAACCTACGGCAGCATCACGATCCGCAACCAGAGAACGCGGTGGGGAAGCTGCAGCGCGAAGGGAAACCTGAATTTCAACTGTCTCCTGATGCTCGCTCCGCCGGGGGTTCTTGACGGCGTCGTCGTTCACGAACTCTGCCACCGGATCGAAATGAACCACTCAAAGAAGTTCTACGAGGAAGTGCTCCGCGTGTATCCGGAGTACCGGAAGAGCGAAAAATGGCTGAAGGAGAACGGACGCGCCCTCCTTCGGCGCATGACAGGCTGAGGAAATCCGGCCTGCGAATTTATCGCCTTTCAAGCGGATTTATGAGGTCTACGGTCTTCAGGAGATGAAGGCCGTTTTCTTTTATGATTCTGTCCGCGGCCCGGAGGGCGTCCTCATTTACGACATTTTCGGGGAAATGGGCGTCGGATCCGATCACCACGTCATTTCCCACTTCTCCCGCGATCTTCCAGAACAGCGGGTTCGGGTAATTTCTGTTGGTTTCGATTCCGAGCAGGTTGATCTCAAGCGGGACGGAAAGCTCCTTTGCGGTTTCGCACAGATCCCGCATGTTCCTGGCATAGATGTTTTTATCGCCGATATAGAAGATCACGTCCGGGTGGGCGAAATAGGTAAAAAGGCCGGTTTTCATGGCTTCTTTTGTCTGGCGGCAGTAGCGGAGAAGGGAATCGCTGCTGTAAGTCCGTTCACCGCAGTAGGGCTCGCCGATTTCGTCTCCGAGAAAATGCTGCCCAAGAAGGAAGTACTCGATCGGGTAGGGCTTCATCATCTCAAGCATCGCGTCGATATAACCGGGATAGTACTCGACCTCGAGGCCGAGATGGATCTCGATATCCTTCCGGTATTCGTCCCGAAGAGAGAGAACCGTGTCGACGTAGTCCTCGAGCTGGTCCGGCGTCATCTTGACGTTGCTTACGTATCCGTCTTTGTAGGGAACGGGCGTGTGATCTGAAAAACCGAGGATTTTAAGTCCTCCCCGGATCGCCTGTTCGACATATTCGCGCTCGTCGCCGAAGGCGTGCATGCACCGCCAGGTATGTGTGTGATAATTTGCGATCATAAAGCGGCTCCTTTTCTTTCTGACCTTGGAAGTATACGACTTTGAAGGCGGGTTTTCAATAGTATCGGACGGCGCCCTGTGGTATAATCTACTAACGGAAGGATCCGGATTTACGGATCCGGAAAAAAGAACGATCGGAAAAAAACATGTACGAATTCACATCAAGAGTAAGATATTCTGAAATCGGACCCGACGGCTATATGACGCCCACCGCGCTGGTTACGCGCATGCAGGACTGCGGCGTGTTTCACTGCGATTCCGCCCACAGAGGGCCGGAGTTCTGGATGCACGCCAGATGCGCCTGGATCGTCGTTTCGTGGCAGGTGATCATTATTAAGCCCCCGAAATTCGGGGACCGGGTCATAACGAGAACCATTCCCTACCGGTTCCACGCATTTGAGGGAGACAGAAACTATCAGATTTTCAGCGTCCCGGATTCCGATCCGGACGCCGAGCCCACGCTCTGCTCATATACAAATTCCCGCTGGGTCTGGTATGATATGGAGAAGCAGAGACCTGCGAGAGTGCCGCAGGAGGAGTACGACGCGTTTCCGCTGGACCCGCCGCTTGAGATGGAATGCGCGCCGCGGAAAATCGCTCTCCCGGATACCGCTTATGAAACCGGAAAATCTGTGGAAATTACCGAGACCTATATCGATACGAACGGACATGTGAACAATCTGCGGTATATTGACCTCTCAAGGGCTTATCTGCCTCCCGAGGCGGCGATCCGCGAGCTGAGAGTCGAGTACATGAAGCAGGCCAGGCTCGGCGACGTGCTGCGCCCGAAGGTCTTCCGGACGGACGGCGCAAGCTACGTGCTGCTGGAGACGGCGGACGGCTCGCCCTGCACGGTTACGGCTTTCTATTATTAATGTGTTAATGCGAAAATACGGAGATTATGATACAATGATTAAACCCGGTGAATATCAGAATATGGAGATTGCCCGCATCAAAAACCAGGGGGCGTATCTCCGGGAAATTGAAGATCGTGACAGCGGAGGAACAGCGGATGAGGTTCTTCTTCCGGGAAAGCAGATTCCCGAAGGAGCCGGCCCCGGCGATACGGTCAGGGTTTTTATCTACCGGGATTCCAGCGACCGGCTGATCGCGACGACGGCGGAACCGCTGATTACCCTCGGGGAGGTAAAACGGCTGAAGGTCCGGGAGAAGACCCGGATCGGCGCATTCCTTGACTGGGGACTGGAGAAGGATCTTCTTCTGCCGTTCCGTGAGCAGACAGGGGAATTTTCGGAGGGAGACGAACTTCTCGTTGCTCTCTACATCGATAAAAGCGGAAGACTTGCTGCGACGATGAACGTATATCCCTATCTGAAGCTGCATTCCCCGTACCAGTCGGGCGACAGCGTAACCGGAACGGTCTATCAGACGTCGGATAATTTCGGAGTGTTCGTGGCAGTCGATGACATTTACTCCGGAATGATACCGAAAAAGGACGCCCAGAAGGGCTTCCGCGTGGGAGAGACCCTGACGCTCCGGGTTTCGGGCGTCAAGGAGGACGGCAAGCTGGATCTTACGGCGAGGGACAAGGCCTACCTGGAGATCGAAAGCGACGCGGACGCGGTGCTGTTAAAGATCCGGGAGGATTACAAAGGAGAGCTGCCCTTTGACGATAAGGCGGATCCGGATGTGATCCGCGAGGTTTTCGGCCTTTCAAAGGCGGCGTTCAAGCGCGCCGTCGGGCATCTTTACAAGGAGCGGCTTCTGCTGATTGAAGATGGAAAAATCCGGATCGTCTGAATCGTCCGGTATATAAGAACTATTGAGGAGGGAAGCAGTTATGATCGAGATTATAGGCGAGCTGAATAATTATCTTAATATTGAGGCTCTGACAAAGGATACCACACTGCTTGCGGCAGTTATTATCGCGGCGGTGCTCGGGGTTATCTACTGCTTCTTCGGATACAGATGCATACGCTTTATCGCGGCGGTGCTCGGCCTGCTCGCCGGAGCGGCGATCGGAAGGATGATCGTCCAGATGACGAATCTCGAGTATCCGATCACCATGGTGGTTATCTTCGTGGCGGCAGCGGTCTGCGCGCTGCTCGGCATGCTCATCTACAGATTCGGACTGTTTCTTTCCGTATTCCTCGGCATCTGGGGAATCGCGTATTCGATCATCGCGCAGTATACGTCTCTCGACAAGGTTTTCGCGGTGATCATCAGTCTGGTCATCGGCGTCGTCTTCGCGGTCCTTTCCGTGATCTATTTAAGACCGGTCACAATCGTTCTTACGGCGCTTGCCGGGGCATTTATTTTCTCGGATCTGCTCTTTGATTATCTCGTCCATATCAGATGGAGCGCGCAGCTCGAGGTTATCGTGAGGCTTGCCGCCGGGCTTCTGCTCGCGCTGATCGGTATCATTTATCAGTTTGTTTCGACGAGAGATATGGACTGATCCGGCAGGGGAAAGGCAGAAATGGCATTTGCGCATCTTCATGTCCATACGGAGTATTCGCTCCTGGACGG
>CADBRO010000286.1 GCA_902797075.1 uncultured Lachnospiraceae bacterium | reverse complement strand
GCGTTTACATGCGGATTTAAGACCAATAGGAGGTGCAGAAGATGCAGTATTTTTTAATTGTAATCGCAGTAATTCTGATTTGGATTTTAATTTCCTGTATTCGTGTAGTTCCGCAGGGGCAGGCTTTTGTACTTGAGAATCTCGGTAAATTCAAATGCGTATGGGAAGCCGGGCTCCACCTCAAGGTTCCGTTTTTTGAAAGAATCGCAAAAAAAGTATCTTTGAAGGAACAGGTGCTTGATTTCCCGCCGCAGCCGGTAATTACGAAAGATAACGTCACTATCAATATTGACTCCGTCGTGTTTGCCAGGGTTTTCGATCCCCGTCTTTATACCTATGGCGTTGAAAGCCCGATCGCGGGTCTTCAGAATCTTTCAGCGACTACGCTTCGAAATATCATCGGTGAACTGGAGCTGGATCAGACGCTTACCAGCCGCGACCAGATCAACGCGCGTCTTGCCGCTGTTCTCGACGAAGCCACGGATCCATGGGGAATCAAGGTAACCCGGGTCGAACTGAAAAATATCCAGCCTCCAAAGGAAATCGAGGAGGTCATGACGAAGCAGATGAGGGCGGAGCGTGAACGCCGCCAGACCGTACTAGAGGCCCAGGCTCATCAGGAAGCCGTCGTCTCACGCGCAGAGGGTGATAAAAAAGCGAAAATTCTTGCCGCTGAGGCAGAGAGAGACGCACAGATCGCGCTTGCAGAAGGACGCGCAAAATCCATCAAGATGGTCTATGAAGCGGAGGCTGACGGTATCCGCAAACTGAATCTTGCCGAGATCAGCGAGCCGGTTCTTAAACTTAAGGGAATCGAAGCGCTGAAAAATGTTGCCGACGGACGGGCGACCAAAATCTATATGCCGTCAGATCTCACCAATATCGTCGCTTCTCTTGGCGTTGCGGGCGAAGCGCTCGGCATCGGCGACTCGACGAAAATTGATAAATCTGCGAAACCGGCTGCGCCAGCGGCTGTTGATCCCTGTATTTCGGATGAGACGGGACTCGGAGGAGTAGACGCATTTCTTACCACATCCCGGATCGAGCGCGAAGTATCCGGAAAATCGGTTTACGATAATCAGAAAGAAGACGCATGAACATTTACAAGCCGGACAAAAAGTAGGATAATGTAATGCTGAAATGTTTGTGCTGAAAGGGAAAATGATATGGAGCATATAAATGTCTGGAATACATACGACCTGAAGACGCAGAAGAAGTGCGATGATTTCTGCCGCGATTATATGCGTTTTCTTGACAAAGGGAAAACTGAGCGGGAATGCGCCGACCAGATCGTCGAAGCTGCGGAAAACGCCGGATTTCGCGAACTCGGGACACTGATCCGTGAAGGCGTCCGCCTTAAACCCGGCGACAAAGTATACAGCATCTGGATGAACAAATCCGCGGTGCTTTTCAGAATCGGCAGTGAACCCATTGAAAACGGCCTCAACATTCTCGGAGCGCATATCGATTCGCCCCGCCTTGACGTAAAGCAGAATCCGTTATACGAGAGCGACGGCATCGCGTATCTCGATACACACTATTACGGCGGAATTAAGAAATATCACTATGTCGCCCAGCCTCTTGCACTTCACGGCGTTGTTGTCCGCAAGGACGGAACCACGGTTGAATTCGCGCTGGGAGAGGATCCTGACGATCCGGTATTCTTTGTCTCGGATCTTCTGATTCATCTTTCCCAGGAACAGATGAAGAAAAATGCTTCTGTCGTCATCGAGGGAGAGGATCTTGATCTTGTCGTCGGTTCGTCACCGGTCATTATCACCGCGGACGACGAAGCCGGTAAGAACGGCAAAAAAGAGCCTGAGAAGGACGCTGTGAAAAAGGCCGTTCTTTCAATCCTTAAAAACGAGTACGGCATTGAAGAAGAGGATTTCGAATCTGCGGAACTTGAGATTGTGCCTGCAGGCCATGCAAGAGAAGCCGGATTTGACCGCAGCATGATTCTTTCTTACGGTCATGACGACCGGGTCTGCGCATATCCTTCGCTGCGCGCCATACTTGAAAGCGAAAACATAAAGAGAACCTCCTGCTGCCTGCTGGTTGACAAAGAAGAGGTCGGCTCTGTGGGAGCGACCGGAATGCAGTCGCATTTCTTTGAAAATGCGCTGGCCGAGGTTATGAACCTGATGGGTGATTACAGCGAGCTCGGCCTGAGAAGAGCTCTGGCCAACAGCTGCATGCTCTCGTCGGACGTAAGCGCCGGTTTTGATCCTCTCTACGCAGCCGCATTTGAAAAGAAAAACGCTGCTATGATGGGCTGCGGAGTTGTGTTCAACAAGTTCACCGGTTCAAGAGGAAAGTCCGGCTCGAACGACGCAAACGCCGAGTACATCGCGCATCTTCGCAATATCTTCGACCAGGCGGGTGTCTGCACACAGACTGCTGAGCTTGGCAAAGTTGATCTCGGCGGAGGCGGTACGATTGCCTATATACTTGCGCTTTACGGAATGAACGTCATCGACAGCGGCGTCGCCGTCCTCAACATGCACGCGCCGTATGAAGCTGCAAGCAAGGCCGATATTTACGAAGCCTTCAGGGCATATTCGGCATTTCTTGAGAATGCTGATCTGAGGAATTAAGTAATGGATGAGAATCGGATGTACGAAGAACACCTGGACCTTGATCAGGCTGAAACGGATCAGACGAAGCCGGAAGCGGAAGGAGTAAGACGCGGTCCGGCTTCGGAAGAAGCTCCGTATTTTGACTATCACGACGCGATGATCCAGATCGAGATGCTCTTTCAAAGCCATATACTCTCATTCGGTTATAAGGAATATTCCCTTGAAACCTATGTTGACCGGCGCTTCTTCAGTGAATGGAAGGCCCGCGAGGGCTGCCGCGATACGGATGAGATGAGAGCCGGACTGAACATCGACGGCATACTTCGCAGCGCTGATCCTTCTGAGAGCGAAGTTCTGACGTACCTTCAGTATACTCTTAATATCGCCGAGTTATGCCGGCGTTCCTTCAACAAGGAGGAAGAGCCCGGATATGACTTTGATATCCGTAACTATACGGAGCTGTTATCCAGAATCCGCGAGATACTGAAGCGCTTCCGCTACGACGTAAGATACATACCCGCGAGAGAGTTTATTTTCCTCGTCCCTCACGATCCGGCCGCAGAGGCGGTCGCCGCCGACGATACGGATCCGGTTGTATCGGCAATTACCGAATACAGAAGCTCCTCCTCAAGGGGACATATCGACCGCAAGCGCGAAATCTTAAACGAGCTCGGAAACACGATCGAAGCTTACTCCGATAATCTCAAGCAGGAAAATGCGGTGCTGTTCAGCCGTATTGAATTCATGCTCGGCAATCTGAATATCCGGAATAACAACATTTCCGGAGAACAGAAAATCGACCGTGTTGCGGGAATGAACAGCGACGAGATTGAGAACTGGTACGATGAGACCTACCAGATGCTTCTTCTTCGTATTCTCCAGCATGAAAATACCGACCGGATCGAACGCGTCGACGCCCTGGCCGCTGAATGCGGCACCGGCATATCCGCCATTTCCGAAGAGGAGATGGCAAAGCTCCTGTCGTCCGACGGAGATGAGGCGGAGGAGTATCTTTCTGAGCGTGTCAGTGAAAGAGTGCGGGAGACACCCCCTTTGCCGGACAGCTCAGCCGCAGCCGGCGAAGGCAGGCATAAACTGACCTCAAAGGGCATTATCACGGCGATTATTATTGCTGATATTCTGTTTGTGCTTTTTATTCTTTGCTATTTTTATTTCCTGAAATAAGGAGCGTTTTATAATCTTTTGAAACTATCATTGAAACACGGACCGGCAGCTGTTCCGGTAAAAAATGACGCGCTTCGCGCTTTCCTGCTGAATCTGATTGCCGCAGCAATCGGATTCGGCATCTTTGTGATCGCCAACGGCGGTCCTTTTGCTGTTGCAGGGGATTTTAACGTTCAGCAGATTCCCTTCGCAATGCATGCCAACGATGCGATTAAGTCAGGCAACGTCGTATGGGACTGGTCACTTGACCTCGGATCGAATTTCATCGGCGGCATGATGTTCTATGTGCTCGGGAATCCCTCGTTCTGGCTGTCGCTTCTTTTCCCTTCAGACAGCTTCATCTACATCGTCGCCTGGATTTACGTGCTCAAATACGCATTTGCGGGACTTACTTCCTATCTGTGGCTTAGAAGGCATATACGGAATTCTTCCTTCGCGGTGACTGCGTCCATGCTGTACGCATTTTCCGGCTTCATGCACGAGGACCTGCTGTTCTACCATTTTCATGATGTCGTCGCGCTTTTCCCTCTGCTTCTTCTTACCTTCGAGCTGCTGGTGGAAGAGAACAGGCGCGGCCCTTTCATCTTCGCGGTGACACTGAATCTGCTCGTCAACTATTTCTTCTTCCCGGGTGAAGTACTGTTTCTTGCAGTCTATTTTATTCTGCGCTATGTATATGAGGGCGGGAGATCGGAGTGGAAGAAGCTGCCTGTCATATTGATCGAGGGAATTCTCGGCTGTATGATCGGCGCCGTGCTTCTGATGCCGGCAGCCATTTTCGTAATGCAGAATCCCAGGGTGAAATTCGATTATGTGGGCAGCAATTCGCTTGTCTTCGGAGCAGAACGTTATCTGTTTATTCTGAAATCCATGATCTTCCCCGGAGAAGTCATGTCAGATCAGAGCGCGGTGATTAACCACAACTTTTCTTCCTGTGCGGCTTATCTCCCCATGGTGGGAATGGTCCCGGTCATCGCTTTTCTCAGCATGAAGAACAAGAAGGGGCACTGGGTCAGGCGAATGCTTCTTTGGTGCCTCATTATGGCTGTCGTACCGATTTTAAATGCGGTATTCTCCCTGTTTGCGGGTCTTTATCACAGATGGTACTACATGCCGGTTCTGCTGTTTTCCCTTTGTACAGCCATCGTACTCGAACAGATTGAAGCCGATTCGGATATCTGGCATTCGATGACGCCGGCAGAAGGCGCGGTACAGAAAGGCATGATTATCTGGAGCCTGATCACCGGCGCATTTATCGCATTTCTTGCGTTTGTGCCGTGGAGCAGTTCTGACAAGAGCAAGATTTACAGGGCTGACCTTTTCATCGCCTGGTCGGCAGTGAGCGTCGCCGGTACAATTTTCACCTGGATTATTCTTACCCAGCTGAAAAAGAGAAAGCGCGAGATTCTGACAGCGGGAATCTTCATCTTTTCCACAGCAACCCTGATCGCAACGATAAAGCTTTACAATATTGCCAACGTCGAGGACGCGGTTCATCTTCAGGACAGGCTCGTAACTTCCGCAAACCTTCCCGATCCCGGTCCCATGTACCGCTATACGAATACAGACAATCCGGAGACGCTGACGCACGGTTATTCGACAACTGCCAACTTCTGCAGCACGGTTTCGGGATCAATATTCCGTTTTTATACTTCGCTGGGACTGAAAAGAGACGTGAAATCGCCGAAGCCTCCGGCAGGGCTGCACAACCTTGTCTCCGCAAGGTACACCTACGAAACGTCACAGAAGGATGAGGGCGTACTGATCGGAAAGGCGAAGGGAAAGTACAGGACATATTATGTCTATAAAAATGAATCCGTTCCGCCGATCGGATTCACCTACGACACCTATATGACGGCATCCGAATTTGCCGAGACACCCGAAGCGAACAGGGCGGTTATCATGCTGAAGACGCTGGTAATTCCTGATGAGGCGGAAGAAGAGGTGTCAAAATCGCTGAGGAGATATAATGCGGCAGATGACGGCTCGGCGGCAGAAGAGTATATTACGTCGATCAGCGCATCTCACCTTGCGGAATGCTCGACGGATGTGGTAAGAACGACGTCGTCCTACTCCTCGACAATCACTGCCGACAGTGACAAATACGCGTTCTTCTCAATTCCCAATGACTCCGGATGGAGTGCGGAAGTCGACGG
>CADBRO010000285.1 GCA_902797075.1 uncultured Lachnospiraceae bacterium | reverse complement strand
TGCGACGAGAAGGATATTCTCGCTGTCGCTGCTTCCCACGACAGCACCCTTTCCGATCCGGACTCCTCCGGCGACGAGTGCGCGGGTCACTTTTGCGCCTTCTTCCACGACCGCTCCCGGCATCAGAACCGAATCAGCGACCACAGCGCCCTTTTCTACCACTGCTTCCGTAAAGAGGACGGAATGACGCACTTCGCCCTCAACCCTGCAGCCCTGCGTTATATACGCACAGTCGATGACAGCTTCAGGTCCGATATACTGCGGAAGTGTCGATGCGTCCTCGGTATAAATCTTCCAGGACGGATCGTTGAGGTTCAGCTGGCTTTTCTTGCCGAGAAGATCCATGTTTGCTTCCCAGAGGGAATCAATCGTTCCGACATCCTTCCAGTAATCCTCAAATTTGTAGGCAACCAGCGTTTTTCCGGAATTCAGGAAATTCGGGATAACGTCATTACCGAAATCGTGCGTGGAATTCGGATCCTTCATATCAGCAACCAAAACCTTGCGAAGCTGTTTCCACGTGAAAATATAGATGCCCATGGAAGCGAGATTGCTCTTCGGTTCCTTCGGCTTCTCCTGGAATTCGACGATCCGGTTGTTCTCGTCGGTATTCATAATACCGAAACGGCTTGCCTCTTCCCACGGAACAGGACGTACGCCGACGGTAAGATCCGCATTGTTTGCCTTATGGTAATCAAGCATCTTGTCATAATCCATCTTGTAGATGTGATCGCCTGAAAGAACAAGCAGATACTCGGGATTATAGGCGTCAATGAAATCAATGTTCTGCGAAATGGCATCGGCCGTTCCGCGGTATACATTGAATCCCTCGTCAGCTTTTTCACGCGGCGGCAGAACGAAAACACCGCTGTCCTTGGAATCAAGTCCCCAGCGTCTTCCGGCGGCGACATAGCTGTTAAGTTCGACGGATTCATACTGGGTGAGAACACCGACTACGTCGATGCCGCTGTTCGCGCAGTTGCTCAGCGGGAAATCCACGATCCGGTACTTGCCGCCAAACGCCACTGCAGGTTTCGCCACTTTGTTGGTCAGATCCTTCAGCCGGCTTCCACGTCCGCCCGCAAGGATCATCGCTAACATATTGCTCTGGCTCATAGTTACCCTCCTGTTATTTCCGGAAAGTCCGTTTCTGATACTCCTGTCTCTCCACGGCTTTTCGGATCTGTTGATGCACAATGCCCATGTGCACTTCTGCAACAATTATAGCGAATCATGTGGTTTTCCACAAGAACCTATGCGCAAATTCATATGTGATTAGAGGATTTTTACAACATTCCTGACTGTTCCCTCATTCTTTTCATATCTTCCCTCAGTTCGGACGCCGGCATCCTGAGCGCTCCGAGGCGCATCACCGTCAGCTGCTCGAGTCCGTCGGAGGTCGCCACCGTGAAACGGTATTTTCCGCTTTCGTCGTGCACGGTCCGCTCGATATAGGAATCCGCGGTTTCATTTTCTTTTGTGAAAACAACCTTCAGATTCTGATAAGACGACACGGATTCAGGATTCCGCTTCGTCCTGTAGGCGTCGAAGACCACGGTAACCGGGTATCCGAGATAACCCTGATAATCCGGCAGAAGATCCAGCAGTTTTCCTCTCGCGGCGCTGATGTCCGCAGCGGCAAGCTTACTTAGGTCCTCCCACTGGAAGATAATATTGTATCCGTCCACGATCAGATGCTGCGGCCGGTTGTCTTTTTTCGGATAAATGGGCTCGCCGTTTTTGCCGTATTTCTGCCGGAAAGCTGTGTCCTTCCCGCTGTCCGCGGCCTTTTTATAGGGCTTTTGACTTCTTGCGCCGCCCTGCGTTTTTCCGAATTCGCGCTCATAGACGCTCATAAACTCAGCGTCCGCTTCCGTCCCGGCAATTGCGCCGCCCTTTGCTTCCCGCCTTTTGGCAGCTTTGAAGGAAGCGTCAAATCCGTCGGTTTCCGCGTCCTCCTCTTCCCGGCTTCCGCCCGTCAGGCATGGAAGGTGCGCGTATGAAGGCACCTGATCCCAGGGAACGATAAATCCCGCCCCGTGGGCGCAGAAGACGGATGACGACGGATTGTCCGTATCCGCTTCCGGGTCGTATCCGGTCTTTTCGATCACTTCTTCCGGATTATGACACGGCCTGTAACCGAGCAGCGAAAGCGACAGCTGTCCCTCCCCGCGCGTATAGGCACTGACCTCCGTCTGATAGCTGCCCGCCTCCGAGACGGGAATAATGCCCTCAAGCTTCGCCTTTGCCCCGTCCTGCGAATAGGAAGGTCCTGTATACTGCGCGCTCATCCGGGTCAGATCCGTCATGGCCTTTCCCAGAGATGCTTCGGGGACCTCAAGAACGAACGAGTAATAAGGCTCAAGAAGCGCGCAGCTTGCCGACATCAGACCCTGTCTGACCGCCCTGTAAACCGCCTGCCTGAAATCGCCTCCCTCTGTGTGCTTCAGATGCGCCCGCCCGGCAATCAGAGTGATCTTCACATCCGTAAGGCCGGATCCGGTGAGTACCCCGGTATGCTCTTTCTCCAGCAGATGCGTAAGAATGAGCCTCTGCCAGTGAAGATCGAGATCATCCTCGCTGACGGAAGACGCCACGCTGACGCCGCTGCCGTGACCGCCCGGCGAGATGAGGAGATGCACTTCCGCGTAATGCCGGAGCGGTTCAAAATGGCCGATTCCTTCAGCCGCCTTCGTGACAGTCTCTTTATAAATAATGCTTCCCTCACCGCACTCCGCGCTGACTCCGAACCGCTCGCGGATGATTCTGAGTATTACTTCGATCTGAACCTCACCCATCAGCTGAAGCTCGATACAGCGGTGTTTTTCATTCCACACGATATGCAGCTGAGGTTCCTCCTCCGAAAGCGCCGCGAGGCTCTTCATAAAAGCCGCTGCGTTAACGTCAGGAGGAAGTATCAGTCTGCGCCTGATCACGGGCTCGATCACCGGCATTTCCTGCGACGTCTCGCCGCCGATTCCGCAGCCCGGCATCGTCCCGGTAAGACCGGTTACAGCGCACACCTGTCCTGCCTCCGCTTCATTGACCTGTTCAAACTGATCTCCGAGGTACAGCCTGATCTGGTCGATCTTCTCTTCATGAAGACTGCCGTCCGCCGCCCGGTACTGAACCGGCATTCTGCTGCCAAGCGTCCCTTTTGTAACGCGCAGATAGGTAAGCCTTGTCCCGGATGCGTCTCTGCCGATCTTGTATACTCTTGCGCCGTAACCGTATTCTCCCGTAACCGAAGCCGGTTTCTCCGCCGTAAACCAGCGAAGCCCGTAAATCAGCCCGTCGAGATTTTCCATTTTAAGCGCTGATCCGAACCAGACGGGAAAGAGACGTCTCTTTGAGACCGCCCGTCGAACCGCCTCGTCCGGGATGCTGCCGGTATCCGTCCAGAGATCCAGCAATGAGTCGTCCGTCATGGCGATTTCTTCATTTCTTGCATCCTCCGGAGCGTCAAAATCCACGCACTCCGCCGCGAGGGCTGTCCGGAGGTCCGCAAGCACCCGTTCCCTGTCCGCGCCCGGCAGATCCATCTTGTTCACGAAAATCAGCACCGGTATCCCGTAATGCGCCAGCAGCCGCCAGAGCGTCCTCGTATGCGACTGAACGCCGCTCGTCCCGCTTACGACGAGAACAGCCACGTCCAGCACCATGAGAACCCGCTCCATTTCCGATGAAAAATCGGCGTGCCCCGGCGTATCAAGGAGAATCATCTCGAGACCGTCCTGTCTGATTCTCGCCTGTTTTGAGAAAATGGTGATTCCCCGCTCCTTCTCGATCTCATCGGTGTCCAGGTGCGTATCCCCCCGGTCCACCCTTCCCGCGGAGCGGATCTGGCCGGTCAGATAAAGTAGCGCTTCCGTCAATGTAGTTTTTCCTGCGTCGACATGTGCGACGATACCGAATGTCCTGTACTTCATTTTTTTCCGCCGCGCCTCCTTCTCCGCATCCTTCTCACTCTGTTGACATGCCGTTCGAAATCCCCTCCCGCGATGAACTCCGCAAGTACATACTGGTCAAGAACCGGCACCGTGCAGGAATAAAACCCGATTTTCTCCCGGAGTTTTTCTGAGAGAAGTTCCGGGAGAATCATATAGCCGATCCTGACAGCCGGTGCGATCGTCTTTGAAAATGTATTCAGGTAGATAACAGTTCTCTCCGGCTCGATCGAGAACAGGGTATCCTCAGGTTTCTGCGACATGGTAAATTCGGAGTCGACGTCGTCCTCGACGATAAAAGCTCCGCGCTCCTTCGCCCAGCGGATGTATTCCCTGCGCTTCGAGGCATCTGCCGTAACCCCTGACGGGTAGCTGTTATAAGGAGTCACATGAAGGACCTTCGCCTCCGTGCGCGCCAGTTCGGAACTGATAATTCCCGTATTTCCCATGCGGAGTGGATCGCATGTCACACCGTTTGCGGTGTAAACCTTCCTGATCTGCTGATAAGAGGGATCCTCAATTCCGTAGATGTATTCTCTCCCGAGCATCTGAACAATCAGACTGTAAAGATATTCTGCGCCTGATCCGATCACGATCTGCTCCGGAGATACGACGATTCCCCTGCTCCTCGCGAGATAGGAAGCAAGAACAGAGCGAAGCTCGAGGCAGCCGGCGCTCGGTGAACGCCTGAGGACGGATTCGCCGTATTTTGAGAGAACCTTTCTCACGGTCCGCGCATATCCGGCAAAGGAAAACTCCTCATCATTCCGGACATAACCGGCGTCAGGCACAGAGGGCAGGTCGGATCCGCTGCCTACGGGAAGCAGCGCATTTTCCCTGTAAATCACGTAATAGCCGCTTCGCTCTCTCGCCTCGACATAGCCCTCGTCAACGAGAAGCTGGTATGCGTGCTCCGCGGTAATGACACTGACGCCGCCCGCAACCGCGGCCGACCTCTTCGAGGGCAGTCTGTCACCGTACCGGTAAATTCCGCCCGTAATTTTCTCCCTGACCTGGATATACAATTTCAGATAAGCAGGCCCGTTCTCCGGACCGCGCTGTAAATTCTGTTCCATTTTTTACCTGCCTGCAGATGATCAGCGGCACCGACTGGATATATAAAAACAGGTGATACTGGTACTTTTCATAGCATCAAATAATCACTATAATGCATATTGTGCTTTTTGTAAAACGGACATTCGCAGTCCGCTTTGCATGAGGCTCAGGAATTTTCTTTCGCGAAGGGTAAATTATGGATCACAACAGACAGAAAAAAATCGCCGTAATCGGCGATCTGACGGGTTTCGGGAGGTGCTCTCTGACTGTCTCCGTCCCGGTTATATCAAAGCTCAAAATTCAGTGCTGCCCCGTGCCTACGGCAATTCTTTCCAATCACACGGCATTCCGGAGCTGCTTTATCCATGACTTTACGGATCATTTTCTCGATTATACCTCCGAGTGGAAAAAGCTCGGGCTGAAATTTTCCGGAATCTATACCGGCTATCTCGGTTCCAGGGAACAGTTTGCCTACGTGACGGATTTCATACGGAATTTCCGCACGGAAAAAACCATCATTACCGTTGATCCGGTTATGGGCGACAACGGACGGGCTTACCGCGGTTTTTCCGATGAAATGTTCACGGAAATGAAATCGCTCATCTCCCTCGCCGATATCATTACCCCGAATCTGACCGAGGCGTGCATCCTGACGGATACGCCCTACAAAGACAGCGGCTGGCGCATGCGGGATCTCGACGCCATGATCCGCAAGCTTGGGCAGATGGGACCGGGAAAGATCGTCATCACGGGGATTCCCCAGGGAAATTTCATCGCGAATCTGTCATTCGAAGGCGGGAATATAGAAAAAATAACGCGGCAGTACCGGATCGGCGATCAGAGGTTCGGGACAGGCGATATCTTCGCCTCCGTGATCGCGGCTGACGCCGTGAACGGTATCCCCTTTGCGCTTTCGGTGAGGCGCGCTTCGCGCTTCGTCCGAAGATGCATCCTCAAATCAATCGAAATGGAACTGCCGCAGACAGACGGCGTTGCGTTTGAAGAAGTGCTTAATTACCTGCGGTGAAAATCACAGCTGCGTCGTGACGAAGATATCATAAATCGCTCTTATGGCGGATTCAAAATCCTCATTTGCGACGCCGACAATGATATTCAGCTCGGAAGAGCCCTGATCGATCATCCGTATGTTGATCCTCGCGTGAGCCAGAGCTGAGAAGATCCGCGCAGCGGTTCCCCGCATTGATTTCATACCGCGTCCGACGACGGCGATCAGCGCGAGGCCTGATTCAATTTCAACAGAATCAGGCTTGGTAAGCCGGTGAATCGTTGAAACCACCTGCTGCTCCTTGTCAAGGAACTCATCCTCGTGAACCACGATATTCATCGTGTCTATACCGGAAGGCATATGCTCGAAGCTGATGTTGCTCTCTTCAAATGCCTGCAGTACCTTCCGCCCGAATCCGATCTCCGAATTCATCATCGCTTTTGTGATGAGAACGGCGCAGAATCCTTTTTTGCCAGCGATTCCGGTGATCGTATACTTCGGTTTTCTCGCCGTGCTCTCCACGATCCATGTACCCTCGTCGTTGGGCCGGTTCGTATTCCTGATATTGATCGGAATCCCCTTGGAGCGGACGGGGAAGATCGCGTCCTCGTGAAGAACGGACGCGCCCATATAGCTGAGCTCTCTCAGCTCCCGGTAAGTGATCGTATGAATCGGCTCCGGATTGCTGATGATTCTCGGATCCGTGACCAGGAACCCGGAGACGTCGGTCCAGTTTTCGTAAATGTCCGCCTTCGCGGCAGCCGCCACAATCGAGCCTGTGATATCGGAGCCGCCCCTCGAAAATGTCTTTACCTTCCCGTCCTTACCCTGGCCGTAAAAGCCCGGTATTACGGCGTGATCCGTTTCCGAAAGCCTGGCTGCAAGAACCTTGTCGGTTTTGTAGTTGTTAAGGTTTCCTTCCTCATTGAAGAAAATCACGTCAAAGGGATCGATGAATTCATAGCCGAGATATTCCGACATGATCCTTCCGTTTAAGTATTCTCCGCGGGAAGCGGCATAGTCCCTGTTCGGCTCTGATTTCAGAGTTTCGGAAATAATCCTGAATTCCTCTCCCAGATCAAGCGAAAGGCCGAGGCCACGGATAATTTCGTCGTAACGCTCACGGATTTCCTTCAGCATGCCGTCGAGATCTCCTCCGTTTGCAGCGAGATCATATGCCATGAGCAGCATATCCGTCACCTTGATATCACCCGAAAACCTTTTTCCGGGAGCGCTCGGAATCACATACACTCTTTCTTTGTCAGCCCTGATGATATCCCCGGCTTTCTTAAACTGTCCGGAATCAGCGAGTGAACTTCCTCCGAATTTTACTACCTTTTTCATGAATCTTAACTCCGATCTCAGTAATTATCTCTCACAAAACTGTTAATTCCCTGCGTAATGCCCTCGCAAAGACGCGTAATGACCTCTTCCGAATGATCAGAAGCTCTGTCACCGACTTCAAGATCGATCGACGGAACCTCGGAATAAGAGGTCTGCGTGAGATCCATCTCCATCTCTCCGTCCTCGAAAAGCTTGAATCCGGCCGAACCCTTTATGCCCGCTACGACGCTCCTTCCAAGCGCGTTATGCTCTTCCCAGTGCGATGCGACCGGTTCCATGCTCCGATAGCCGGAATCCGAAGGAACGCTCATAAAGAAGACTCCCTTATCGAAATCCGTACTGTCGTAATGGATTGCGATATGACAGTCGGCATAGTGGTTTGCCATGAGCGTTCTGGCGATGTTATCAAGCTGGACATCTCCGCTCTCACGGATCATAAGGACGTCGTAGCCTTCGGAAAGAAGACGGTCCCGAAGCGCAAGCGCAACCGCCAGATTTGCGTCCGCCTCGGACGTGCCGTCCAGAAGCTCTGTGCCGGTTGATACAGCGACTGCGGTCGTCTCTCCCTCCGCCGTCGTGCCTCCGGTCACCTTCGGCGTTCCGTCGGGATGACACTGGGTCTTTACCGAAGATCCTCCCGAAGTCCCGTGTCCCGCATTTACACAAACCGTGAAGTGCCTTGATATGGACGGTCTTGCATGATACAGGACTGCCGATCCCGAATGTATCATCGAGAATTCCGCATACTGCCAGTCAGATGCAAAAGCCACGCTTTCTGTCGTAACAACATCCGCCGGAGCCGGTTCCACAGGAGGCGTCGAAGTGATTTCCGAGGGTTCCTCCACGGAAGAAGGCGCTTCGCTTTCCGGTGCCGGGGGCTCGGGCTTCTCTGAAAGCCGGACTATAATGACGGCGATAATCAGAAGAAACACGAGAAAACAGGCTGTGATAATCGCTATTCTTTCCGTACGTTTATTAAAGAAACTCTTTTTCCTGTTTTTTTTCATAACCAGCAAAGTATATCACAATGCCCGGTGAAACTCAATTACGGGAAACCGTCTGACGACGATTTCCCGTATCACCTCACATGAGAACCACGGTTTTCTCACCGATCCGGTTCCCGTCCATATCATAGATTCCAAACGTCATGTCGCCTTCCGAGCCATTTTTCGGATCGACGTAATAGGTACTCGTTGTGAACTCGAACCCCTTCGTGATTGCAAAGGAATCGTCCCCGTCCCACTGATCGATCTTCATCCCGTGCGGATAAACCGCGACGGCCTTCACTTCCTTCGATTCGCCGGGCGGTCCGTTCGTCACAAAGATGTGCCACCACAGCACGGTTTCCTTTGACGCCATGTCCAGATCCGTCACGTTGTCGTCGGGGTCCTCATTTACGATAATTCTCACGGACCAGTGATATAGCTGCTCCGAAAGCGCATCGGAATCCGGCCAGCCGATATCGGTCAGATGAAGAAGATACGCTCTTGTAACCGGATCGTCCGGACTCAGATGCTCGCTGACGTATCGATACTCAAGCTCCGCCGTCTGATCCGCAGCGTCACGGTAATCCCCGAGTTCCCTGAAAGCTGCAACAGCCCTGATCGGGCATCTCGGATCGTCTCTCAGTTTCGAAGCAATCCTGTACCGGCACTCCGTGATCTGTTCATCGCTGTCCTCATACCCTTCACACTCTCTGAAAAGCCGGACAGCTTCATCAAAATCTCCCCTGCGCATGGCCTTAAGACCGAGTCCGTAGCTGCACTGCTTCAGGTATTCCGAAAGCCCTTCACCGCTTTCCGCATCCTCAAACTCATACCGGGCCCGCTCGTAATCCTTTGTTTCCAGATAATTAAGTCCTCTTTTTATGTGGCATTCCGATATCTTTTCACGGCTGTCGGCGTAATCGGAAAGCTCTGTAAATATGCCCTCAGCCACTTCGGTATTGCCCTCCGAAAGCTCCGCGAGACCTTTCCTGTATCTGGCCTCCAGATTCTTGTCTCCGGAATCAAGGTAGCCGTCAAGTGATGCATATAGAGCAGCGGCGCCGTCATAATCGCCCTCCGCCATTTTCGCTTCCGCTGATTTGTAATCTCTCGACGGCCTGTTAATTTCTCTCAGCAAAAGAACAGCCGCGGCGACGGACGCGGCAAGGAAGGCAGCTGCCAGTATTCTGTTCGTTTTTTTCGGCAGATGATTCATAAGATTTTCCTTAAGATCCGATAACTATTTCTGTAATCATATCATAAAGATTCTGCAATGTGCACTCGAAGGGCACGAAAAAAGCGGATCCGGCAGTATACTGCCGGATCCGCGCATTTGATATCCCGCTGTTCTTGTGAAAGAATCTGCTACATCGCGCCGCTTAAACCAATCAGCCTGCATTTTCCTGCAGGATCTTCCGAAGAGAAGCCAGAGAGCTTGTATGGGATCGGATGACGGTTGTTCCGGCGGATAAATCGCTGATTGCGCACTGAACCATTTTATGGGATACGGTATGCGTAAAGAGTATCATCATGTCGGGATTGCCGATCCGGTCCTTCATGCAGTTGTTATATCTGCAGAATACTTTCGCACGGCATCCGTGTTTTTTGCAGAGTGTTTTATATTCCCGTTCCATGCACTCATTTCCGCCAATAATAATCACGCTCATAGATGCCTCCTTATGTAATGTCCCGGTGTCTTCCCTTCATTTATGCCCGATGTTGTTCATTCGTTAGATACTTTTAATTTCATTTAGGCTATCATAACTTCAAGTCAATGTCAAGCTGTTAAATTTCTGTTAGGGAGCTCAAACGAAAACCCGGGGACGAACCTCCTCTTGAAATTACGGTTAAATTATGTTAATCTAAGTTCAAATTCCGGCGACAGTACGCCACCTTTATTCCG
>CADBRO010000284.1 GCA_902797075.1 uncultured Lachnospiraceae bacterium | reverse complement strand
CCTTCAAGGTACAAGCGGATTATGACAGAGGATGAGGCGAATGCTCTGACACTTCTTATGAAAGAAGTTGTGGAGAACGGCACTGCCTCGGAGCTGTCCGAATGGGGATTCAAAGCTGCCGGTAAGACCGGTTCCGCAGAATACTATAAATCAGACGGTTCGATCGGAACGCACTCCTGGTTCGTTGGCTTTAACAATCCGGATGATCCGGATCTGGTGATCGCCGTACTTGCCGAAAACGGAGGAGCGGGCAGTTCAACGGCGGTTCCGATTGCAGCTGAAATACTGAGGAGTTATTATGGATATTAGACCGAAAGGTTCTGATGCCCCACTTACATGGAATAAGACGCTGTATGTCGGAACAGAAGCGTCGAAATATGAAAAGCGCATCCGTAAGAGGCTTGACCGCGGTAAAAGTGTTATCGGCCATTATCTGATCACGATCGCCGCAGGTCAGAACGACGAGTTGGACCTGATATCCACGACGCTTCTTACGCAGGATATACTTCGGGCGAGAATTCCGCTGATCGTCGGTCTGGCCTATGACAGGCGCGAAGCACTGGATCTGCTTGTCCGGATAACGGACGACTGCGTCAGGGAAACCGGCGGAGCGCAGATCAGGAAATGGCTGCTAGACGGCCGGAAAGAAGGAGAGTAACGCGATGACCGTATTTTGCAGTGTCCTCGTTTTTATCGGAAAGCTCCTTCTCCTCATACTGGCAGTAATTCTTGCCGTCATCCTGATACTGCTTCTGATTCCGGTTAAATATTCCGGCAAGGCCTTCGGAAATTCAGATACAATAACGGCAGACATACGGGTAACCTGGCTGTTCCGGGCTGTATCATTCGCGCTGTGCCTTGAAAAGGACGGCAGTCAGTTCAGTAAAAATGCGGATTTTCGTATCTTCGGCATTTCGCCCTCCCGGTTAAAGAGGAACGCCGCTGTAAGGAAATCGGAGCACCGGAAACAAAAACGCAAAAAAGCGCTGAAAAAGCTGAAAGAGAATAATCCGGAAGAATACGTCAGACTGAAGGAAGAAGCCCGCGAGCGGAAACTGGTCCAAATGAAAGAATCAGAAAAAGACGTCCCGCGCCCGGAAGAAGCGGATAAGAGCGAACAGTCTTCAAAGAAGCCCTCATCGAGGGACCGCCTTGTAGGAATTCTGTCGGTTCTTCAGAATAAACTGACTTTACTTATCCGCACCGTATTCGAAAAAGGATCGGAGCTTATCGTAAAGATCTGGAAAATTCCGGGATACATCTATACGAAAATATTTGAAACAGCAGGAGCGATAGCTCAAAAAGTTGAAACAGTCCTCAGATGGACAGATTTCCTTGGTGATCTCAGAACCAGAAGAGCGATCGTGCGGCTGAAAAAATCAGTCTTCCGGCTGCTTCGTCACATTAAACCCCGCTCAGTTTCGGGAGACGCCGTCATCGGATTTGACGATCCGTCCCTGACAGGTTCAGTCACGGGTCTTGCTTCAGCGTTCTATCCGGCTATTTACGGACGCCTGAAACTTGTACCTGATTTTTCGGAAAAACGATTTGAGGGGAACATCGCGCTGCGCGGAAGAATTATACCGGTTGTACCGGTTTTTATCGCGCTAATAACAGTTTTAGACAGAAATGTCAGATATTGCTATCACTATATCAAAAACCGAAATAAGGAGGATCTGTAAAAATGGCAGATAAACAGGATTTTCAGAGCACCGTAAAAACACTGTTCGACGGCATGGAAGGCTTCATTTCCTCAAAAACAGTCGTCGGTGAAGCTATACATCTCGGGGATACCGTTATACTGCCGCTTATGGATGTGTCATTCGGCGTCGGTGCCGGAGCCGCTTCCGCTAAAAATGATAATTCTCCGAATGCAGGAGGCGCTATCGGAGGGAAGATGTCTCCGAGTGCGGTTCTTGTTATCTCCAAGGGCACAACAAAGCTCGTCAACGTTAAGTCATCCGACGGTCTTTCAAAAATCATCGATATGGTGCCTGACCTTGTCAATAAATTTACCGGAGGCAAAGAGGAGAGCAGCAGCGATGCCGAGTAATCTCGGAATCCGCCTTATTCTTTTTTATAAAAAGACTTGCATTACAGTCTTTCATCTGCTAGAATCATTACATTCGGGCTCGGATGAGCTTACTTATTTTGCAAGGAGGTGTTAACCGATGGCAGTTTGCTCCGTTTGCGGAAAGGGTGCACATTTTGGAAACAATGTGAGCCATTCTCATAGAAGATCCAACAGAATGTGGAAAGCGAATATTAAGAGAGTCAAAGTAAAGGTAAATGGAACGCCGCAGCATGTCTATGTCTGTGCGCAGTGTCTGAAGTCCGGCCGTGTTGAACGCGCCTGAGTCATATCACTGATGTATTTATCGGAGCATCCCGTTTTTCGGGATGCTTTTATTGTGTTCTGCCGGCATGATTAAAACGTCTTTTCATTTTATATGAAAAAGGTTATAATAGTGGATGCTTTACAGAACGGAGGAGACTTTATTATGAAAGGTCATCTGAATTCCGAATTCGGCGAGATCCTGGTTGACGCCGATGTCATCGCTTCTTATACGGGGAGCGTAGCCGTCGGCTGCTTCGGCATCGTCGGTATGGCTGCATACAGCATGAAGGACGGTCTTGTACACCTCCTGAGACGCGACAGCCTGAAATACGGAATCAATGTTAAAATGAATGACAATAAAATATCACTGACAATCCATTGCATTGTAGCTTATGGCGTCAGTATCCTGGCAGTGGCCGGTAATCTGATTGAGGCGGTTCAGTATAAAGTCGAGCAGTTTACCGGACTGGAAATTGAAAAGATCGATGTCATTGTAGAAGGTATTCGTGTCATCGATTGATGAGGAGGAACACTAATTTGGGTATCAGTATGATTGATGCCGGGATGCTGCGCCGTATGTTTCTGACTGGCGCCAGAAATCTCGAGATCAAAAAAGAATGGATAAACCAGCTGAATGTTTTCCCTGTTCCGGACGGTGATACCGGAACAAACATGACTCTGACGATTATGTCGGCAGTCAGTGAAGTGAATGCGCTCGGCGAAAATGTCAGCATCGAGGATCTCTGCAAAGCCATTTCCGGCGGTTCACTCAGAGGAGCGCGCGGAAATTCAGGCGTTATTTTATCCCAGCTTCTCCGCGGTTTTACAAAAACAATCCGCGACGAGAAGGAACTCAGCTCAGAGATTATCGCAAAAGCGATGGAGCGAGCTGTTGAAACCGCATATAAGGCAGTTATGAAGCCGAAAGAGGGAACGATTCTGACGGTAGCGCGGGCACTGTCGGATAAAGCGCTTGAAACGGCGGAGCAATCGGCGGACGATCTGGATCAGTTTTTCCACGGAATCCTCGAAGAAGGGCAGGCGGCCCTTGAGAGAACGCCGGAGCTTCTTCCCGTTTTAAAGGAAGCCGGCGTCGTTGATTCCGGCGGCCAGGGGCTGATCACTGTTCTTGAAGGCTGTCTTGACGCATTTGAAGGGCGTGAGCTGAGTCTTGATTTTGAAACGCCGGTATCAGCACCTTCATTCAGCGGAGCCGAGATATCCGAACAGAAGAGTATCAGCACCGATGATATCAAATTCGGTTACTGCACCGAGTTTATTATTAATCTTGAAAAGCCGATCAGTGAAGAAGAGGAGGAAAAGCTCAAAGAATACCTCCTTTCTCTCGGCGACAGCCTGGTACTCGTATCAGACGATGAGATCGTGAAAATTCACGTTCACACAAACCATCCTGGACTTGCCTTTGAAAAAGGCCTTGAATACGGCAGTCTCTCAAGGATGAAGATCGACAACATGCGCATCGAGCATCAGGAGAAACTCTTCCGTGAGTCCGAGAAGCGTGCCGCGCTCGAAAAAGAAGCTGCAAAAAAGGCTCAGAAGCCGCGCATCAAAAACGGATTCATAACGGTTTCGACAGGAGACGGACTCAGCGAGATTTTCCGCGGTCTCGGCGTAAATTCACTGATTGAAGGCGGCCAGACCATGAACCCCAGCACGGATGACATCATCCGCTCGATCAAGGAAGTGCACGCTGAAAACGTGTTCATCCTGCCGAACAACAAGAATATAATCCTTGCCGCCAATCAGGCGAAAGCCCTGGTTGATGACTGTAACGTGCTTGTCGTTCCGACAAAGACGATACCGCAGGGCATCACTGCCATGATCAGTTTTCTTGAGGAACAGTCGCCGGAAGATAATCTGAAGGCGATGACGGAAGCGGCAGAAGCCGTAAAGACGGTCGAAATCACCTATGCGGTCCGCGATACAAAGATCGACGGCCGGGATATTCACAACGGCGATATAATGGCAATCGGCGACGACGGTATTGCCGCTGTCGGAAATGATATAAAAGAAGTGGCGCTCGAAGCGCTTGAAGCGCTTACGGATGACGACACGGAACTGATCAGTATTTATAACGGTTCCGAGTTCGACGACGATGCCGCGGGAGTTCTCCTTGAAGAAACACAGGAGCGTTTCCCGAACTGCGACGTTGAACTGAACAACGGCGGTCAGCCGATTTATTACTGTATCATATCGATTGAATAATCAGATTGAAAGCGCCTATCCGGCGTATTACAGACAGAAGGCCGTAAAACGCCTTCTGTTTTTTTGGAGGACAGCCTGGGACTTTATGAAGCTTTCAGAAATCAAGGGAATCGGTCCGAAAACAGAAGCCTTGATGAATAAACTCGGCATCTTCGATACTGCAGATCTTATCAGATATTATCCCTGCAGTTACGAAGAATATGCATCTCCGAAGAAAGCCGCGGAGCTCACTGCCGGAACCAGAAATTCATTCAGGGGAACCATCACCGGAAATGTTTCATCGAGGCGGGCCGGACGGTATCATATTACGACAACCGTTGTATCTGACTCTACCGGCAGCGTGAGATTAACCTGGTTTAACGCGCCGTATATTGCAGGCATTTTAAAAAAAGGCTCGCAGTTCATCTTCCGCGGCAACGTTCGCATAAAAAACGGCGTTCTGTGCATGGATCACCCGGAGATCCATACTCCGGAAAAGTACGATGCGCTCATGAACACGCTGATTCCGGTCTACGGTCTCACGAAGGGGCTTTCGCGGAATACCATCGCGAAGTCCGTTCAGTACGCGCTTCAAAGCGATCCGCAGGCTGCGAACGAATATCTGCCGGAAACCCTGATCCGGCTGAACGGACTGCGCGACGAGACGGCGGCCATACGCGCGATTCATTTTCCCAAGAGCGCGGATGATTTCAAGGAAGCCAGAAGGCGGCTCGCATTTGATGAATTCTTCAAATTCATTCTGGCCATGAGAATGCTCAAAGAAGCCGACGGCGACAGGAAAAATGATTTTCCCATGCACGCGGTGTGGGATACCGAAGAGTTGATTGAATCGCTTCCCTATAAGCTGACCCGTTCACAGCTGTCAGTCTGGCACGAGGCGGAAAAAGACCTTTCTTCGGAGCACCCCATGTCGAGGCTTGTACAGGGAGACGTGGGGTCCGGAAAAACGATTATTGCGTTTCTTTGCATGCTCATGACATGCGCCAACGGGTACCAGAGCGTTCTACTGGCGCCGACAGAGGTTCTGGCGAAGCAGCATTTTGAAAAAATAGAAAAGCTGAGGGCTGAGAACAAAATAGATGTTCTGAATCCGGTTCTGCTGACCGGTTCCATGAAAGCCTCGGAAAAAAATGCAGTCCGCGATCTGATCAGGTCCGGCTCCGCCAACTGCATTATCGGGACACACGCCCTTCTTATGCAATCCGTAGAATATCAGAATCTGGCGCTCGTTATCACAGATGAACAGCACCGGTTCGGGGTCCGGCAGCGAAATGCGCTCCGCGAAAGAGGAACGGTTCCCCATATGATGGTTATGAGCGCGACTCCGATTCCCCGGACGCTGGGCATGATCTACTACGGCGATCTTGATATTTCCGTGATTGACGAGCTGCCGGCAAAACGGCTCCCGATCAAAAGCGCTGTCGTCGATGAGTCGTGGATGGATAAAGCTTGTGAATTTATCGAAAAACAGGCCGAAGAGGGCAGGCAGGTCTACGTGATCTGCCCTATGATCGAATCATCCGAAGATTTCGACACCTACAATGTCACCGATGAGGCAGAAAGACTGACGAAGCGTTTTCCGAACCTGACGGTAGGAACGCTCCACGGCAGAATGAAGCCGGACGAAAAAAACGCGGTTATGGAAGATTTCCTGGCCGGAAATGTGGATATACTTGTTTCGACTACAGTTGTCGAAGTGGGCGTGGATGTGCCGAACGCGTCCGTGATGCTGATTCTCGGCGCAGAGAGATTCGGACTCGCCCAGCTGCACCAGCTCCGGGGGCGTGTCGGAAGAGGCGAATACCAGTCCTACTGCATTTTCATGTCGGGAATGAACTCGAAAGACACTCTGGAGCGCCTCAATGTACTGAAGGAATCGTCGGACGGTTTTGTTATTGCGGAGAAGGATTTTCTGCTTCGCGGCCCCGGAGACCTTCTCGGCGTCAGACAGAGCGGTGACGCCATGTTTTCCATCGCTGACGTTACGAGGGACGGTGAAATCCTGAAGCTGGCAGGAGAGACCGCAGCAGCGCTGGCAAAGGACGATCCTGCCCTTATTCTTCCCGAACACGAGCTGCTGGGAAAAGAGATGAGACGTTACTTCGAGGCAAATGAGCGAAAAATCGTCCTGTAATGCCCATAAATTTGTGTAATATGTCGGAAAGTTATGGTATACTATCAAGATAGCGAAGGTATACAGAGCCGGAGGGCATAAAGGAGCAAGATGAATATAGGAATAATCGCACACAACAGTAAACGCACTTTGATCGAGGACTTCTGTATCGCATATAAGGGCATCCTTTCGAAGCATGACATTTACGCCACAGGTACGACCGGACGAAGAATAGAGGAAGTAACAAGCCTCCATGTCCATAAGTTTCTGCCGGCTTCACTCGGCGGAGACAAACAGTTCACGGAGATGATTCAGCGCGGCGCCATGGATATGGTTATCTTTTTCTATAACCCCTCCATGATCGATCCGAAAGATCCCGACGTTGTCACGATTGTAACCGCCTGTGATCAGAACACGATCCCCGTTGCGACAAATATCGCCACCGCGGAAATGCTGATTCTCGGTCTCGGGCGCGGAGATCTTGACTGGCGGATCGGGGCCAGGACGGGTGACGACTTATGAGAGTAATTGCAGGGACAGCTCGTTCGATGCCTCTTCGCACGCTGAAAGGGATGGATATCCGCCCGACCACGGACCGGACGAAGGAAACGCTTTTTAACATCATCCAGTTCCGCATCCCGGGCTGCCGCTTTCTCGATCTTTTTTCCGGCACCGGAGCAATCGGCATCGAAGCGCTCAGCCGCGGCGCCTCTAAGGCATTTTTCGTCGAAAGGGACAGGAAACATCAAAATCTCATAAAAGAAAATCTGGATTACACAAAGCTCGGAGACAGAGCAGTGCTGAGAGGCGGAGATGTGCTTCAGGTTCTTCCGAGGCTGGAATCCGAAGAGCCGTTCGATATCATATTTATGGATCCGCCGTTCGGAAAAAGTCTCGAGAAAGATGCACTGAAGATCATTTCCGACAGTACTTTGCTGGCGGACGGCGGGCTTGTCATCATCGAAGCAGCGCCGGATACGGACTTTTCCTACATCAGCGATTACGGCTTTGAAATTGAAAACCAGAGAGTTTATACGAAGAGTTCGCATTTGTTTCTTCGGCGAAAGGGCTGACAATGATTATTGAAGAAAATGGCATAATTCACAGGAAAGCAGTTTACCCGGGAACCTTTGATCCCTGCACCTACGGACACCTTGATATCATCAGGAGAGCGGCAAAGCAGTTCGATACCGTAGTCGTCGGGGTTTTGCGCAATTCGGCAAAAACTCCGTTGTTTTCTACAGAGGAACGTGTTAATATACTAAAAGTAGTGACCGAAGACATCCCGAATGTGGAGATCCGATCATTTGACGGCCTGTCTGTAAACTTCGTAAAAGAGTGCGGCGCACAGGTGATCATTCGTGGATTGCGGGCGATCACCGATTTTGAGTATGAGCTGCAGATGGCGCAGACGAACCGCGTCATGGCGCCTGACATCGATACGATGTTTCTGATAACCAGGCTTGAATACGCGTATCTCAGTTCTACGACAGTAAGAGAAGTCGCCGCATACGGAGAAGATGTTGAAAAATTCGTCCCGCAGTATGCAGCAAAGCTCATGAAAGAGAAGCTGCATGTGTGAGTTTAATTTTAAGCGATACAGTTAAGGAGAAGAGTAACGATGGCTAGCAGAATCGAGCAGATTATCGAAGAGATCGAAGAGTATATCGACAGCTGTAAATTCCAGCCGCTGTCAACAACGAAGATCGTCGTCAATAAGGAAGAGCTGGAAGAGCTTCTTCGTGAGCTCCGGCTGAAAACACCGGACGAGATCAAGCGTTATCAGAAGATCATCTCCAATAAAGATGCCATTCTCGCTGATGCACAGGCCAAGGCTGACGGAATTATTGCAAATGCCGAAGCAAAGGCCAAGGAACTGATCAGCCAGCATGAGGTCATGCAGCAGGCTTACGCACAGGCCAACGATACCATCAACAAGGCAAACCAGCAGGCACAGGGAATCGTTGATTCGGCGACACAGGACGCGAATAATATCCGCTATTCGGCTCTGACCTATACCGACGATATGCTTGCAAATCTGGGAAATATTCTCGGAACAACGATCGATGACGCCGGAAGCCGTTACAATTCACTGATACAGTCACTGCAGAGCGCGTTTAATATCGTCAAGCAGAACCGTCAGGAATTGGCGCCGCAGACGCAGCAGACTGCATCCCAGCCTCTTGATGATTTCGAAGATGAAGTTGAAGAGGATGACGAGAATATCGATGATTTCGATCTTGAGGATACAGACGACTTCGATGATCTTGAAGACGAAGAATGATTTAAATCAGTTTTTGAGTGAAAGGGATGTTCGTAAGAGCGTCCCTTTCTTCCATTAAATCGTGAAATATCAAATATTGAATCGTACACTGGAGGTTAACTGATGGACAGACTGAAAGGGCTTGAGCCTGAAAAAGTATATGACTATTTTGATTTAATCTGCGACATCCCGCACGGTTCCGGAAATACGGGAGCTATTCTCGAATTCCTCGCCGGCTTCGCAAAGGAGCACAATCTCGAGTATAAGACAGATGAAGCGGGAAATATTGTCATTTACAAAAATGCCTCGGCCGGTTACGAAGATGCCGCGCCTGTCATCCTTCAGGGCCATATGGATATGGTCTGCGCCAAAACCCCGGATTCCGAGCATGATTTCACGAAGGATCCTCTTGATCTGAGCGTGGAGGGCGACTATCTCTACGCAGAGGGCACGACGCTCGGAGGAGACGACGGTATCGCCGTTGCCTATATTCTTGCCATTCTAGACGATGATAATCTTTCTCATCCCCCGATCGAGGCACTGATT
>CADBRO010000283.1 GCA_902797075.1 uncultured Lachnospiraceae bacterium | reverse complement strand
ATCCACGTGCACATCAAATCCTGGGAACTCCGAAAGCACTTCTTTGCGGAAATCCTCAGCTGCCGCTTCATTCCTTGTATGGGCGAGACCAATCCACGCGCCTTTCTTTTCTCCGGAAAGTCCGCCGAATTCATCGACGATCCCCTGGCGGACTGCATCCTTCATAATATGACGGGCATTGTGGATTCCGCGGCATTTTGCGAAGGCGTCAAGCTTTCCGCCCTGGATCTGGAGTACCGGCTTGATGTGAAGAACACCTGCGATCATGGCGGCGGCAGGAGTGATGCGCCCTCCGCGCTTAAGATACTTCAGAGTATCAACCATGATATAGATATGCGAATCAGCCTTTGTTTCTTCAAGGATTTTTTTGATTTCCACAGCGGAAGCCCCGTTTTTTGCCAGCTCCTTGGCATCAAGTGCCGACTGCCTCTGGGTCACCGAAATCCGCTGGTTATCCACAACCTGTACTTTTCCGTCAAAATCGCCGGCGTAAAGCATTGCGCTTGCGCATGTGCCGGACAGGGAGCTTGACATCGGAATATGCACGATCTCGTCATAATCCTCAAGAACCTTGTTCCAGAGATCAATCACATCTCCGGCGGAAGGCTGCGAGGTCTGGATCTTGGCGTCTTCGGCCTGCATCGCGTAAAACTGTTCTTTTGTAAGATTTACATTTTCCAGATATTCTTTTCCATCGATTATAACGGGCATCGGCATGAGGATGATGTCGTGTTCACCGGCATCCGCGATGGACATACCGCTGTTTGTATCTGTAATAATTGCTGTTTTCATGCAACCTCATCTGTCAGAACCGAATCTGATAAGAATTAATCATCATGTGCCGCATTTATATAAGCATGACGTATTCTAACACAAAAGAGGGTTCACTACAACTTATGTTTTTTTTCACAGTATAGACACAACAGGATCCCTATAATAATACAAGAGAATTCCGCGATCTTGCCGAAATCTCTTAAAAGACTTATAGTATTAGAACAAAAAATGATTCAGTTGATAGGAGAAACTATGAAACACAGGTGGATCGCAGCTCTTGCCTGCCTTGCAGTCGTCAGTACCGGATTCTCCGGCTGCGGCAAAAGTGAAACAACTTCCGTTTCGGTCCAGTCTGTCGCCATGATCTGCGGCTTTACGGTCCTGACGCAGTTCCAGCAGTTCACAGGTGTGGTCAGTACAGGTAAAGAACAGAGCATTACCCGGGATTCGGATAAAAAGATTTCCAAAGTATACGTGCAGGTTGGTGACCAGGTTAAGGAAGGCGATAAGCTTTTTACATATGATTCGGAACAGGCTCAGAATTCTCTCGAGCGCGCAAAGCTGGAACTCGAAGAACAGAAGAATGCCCAGGATTCGAAACAAAATGAAAAGAAACAGCTTGAAGCTGCACAGAAAAAAGCAAAGCAGAGCGAGCAGATGGACTACATCCTGAAAATTCAGGAGGTCGAGACGGACATCCGTGAAAATGCTTACAACATGGCGCTCAAGGAGAAAGAGATTCAGAGACTTGAAGACTCCATGAAGAATCTCGACGTAACGGCTCCGATTTCAGGCAGAATTGACAAGGCCGGCACAGCGGACGCATCGACCGGTATCGGTACCGCCTTCGGTGACGGCGACGACGATTTGGGAGGATATGATACCATTGACGACGGATCGGACTCCGACGGATCGGACTCAGCATTTATTAAAATCGTTGAAAATGATAATTTCAGGATCAAAGGGACGATCAACGAACAGAACATATCGGATATTCAGACAGGGGTAGATATGATTATCTATTCAAGAGTGGATGATTCTCTGACCTGGAGGGGAACGGTCACCGAAGTCGACATGAAAAATCCAGAAAAGGACAGCGAAGAGGGTTATTATTACGGCGGCAACACGGACGAGATGACTACTTCGTCAAAGTATCCGTTTTATGTGAGCATTGATTCTCTGGACGGCCTGATGATCGGTCAGCACGTCTATATGAGAGCGGACACCGGTGAGTTTGAGGATGAAAACGAAATCCGTCTGGACGCCTCTTTTATCAACGACGCCGATACGGAGCCCTGGATCTGGGCTGAAAGTGAGACCGGGCTTCTTGAGCAGCGCGCCGTTTCCGTCGATGAATTTGACGAAACGTCCAACACTTATCTTGTCACGGACGGAATTACAGCCGACGACTATATCGCGCCTTCATCATCGGCCTATGAGGTGGGCATGCCGTGTATTGAAAACAACAATACGGCCTTCGAGTCATCGGATGACGCAGGCGGCGAGTACGAGGGAGGTATGGACGAAGAGTATGAGGGCGACATCTACGGAGATGACGAATACATGCTCGATGATGAAGAGGTCTACGACGACTTCGCATATGAGGATGAAGAGTACTTTGACGAAGAAAACTTCGATGATGAAGGTGCTTTTGATGGAGAAGTCTATGATGAAGAAGTCAATGACGGCGGCGAAGAAGTGGGCGGCTTCAACACAGGCAATTTCGGCGGTTTCGGCGGAGGTCCTGTAGGATGATTCTCGAGATGACGAATATCAACAAAGACTATCCGATGGGGAAGTCCATTCTTCATGTTCTGAAGAATGTTAATCTGACCGTCATGGAGAAGGATTATATTGCGATCATGGGACCGTCAGGATCCGGAAAAACAACGCTCATGAATCTGATCGGATGCCTTGACGTTCCTACTTCCGGGACCTATATGCTGGGAAACCGGAATATCGGAACCTGCAGCGATAATCAGCTTGCAGAGGTCAGAAACAAGGAGATAGGATTTGTTTTTCAGTCCTTCCACCTTCTTCCGAAAATGACGGCGCTTGATAATGTGGCAATGCCGCTCCTTTTCGCAGGTGTAAAGAAGAAGGAGCGGCGTGAACGCGCTGCCGAGGCGCTGAAAATCGTCGGTCTTGAAGACCGTATGACCTTCCTCCCGGATCAGCTTTCGGGCGGACAGTGCCAGAGAGTAGCCATTGCGCGCGCTATCGTCGGAAAACCAAGGCTTCTTCTGGCGGATGAACCCACCGGAGCCCTGGATTCCGTGTCAGGCAAACAGGTCATGCAGCTTTTCAGGGAACTTCATGACAGCGGTTCCACTATTATTATGATTACTCACGATGCAAATATAGCGAAGCAGGCTGATACCATGTACACAATCTTCGACGGTGTATTGTCCGGAGGTGAGGAACAGGTTGAATAAAGCAGTTAAGCGATTGATAGCAGGGGTCCTCTCGGCAGGACTTGTCTGCGGAGGCGTCTACGGCGGACTGATCGCATACAAATCGACAAACAGTATACCGGTCAATGTTTACAGCGTCGGTGAGATCGCCAACAATACATACTATTATGCAGATGAGGAACAGTCCTACGGTTCCGTGGAAGCGGACAGAATACAGAGCTGTTTCCTTTCAAACACGCAGACGGTAAAAGAAGTGATGGTTACACAGGGACAGCAGGTCAAGAAAGGCGATCCGCTGTATACTTTTGATACCACGCTTTCCGATATTCAGATGGCAAGGGCTGAAAATGACTTCGCCCAGCAGGAACTGAACCTGAAATACGCAAAAGAGGATCTGGAAAAGATTAACCGTCTGAGTCCTTCTTCTGAAGCTTCCGATGGCGACTACGCGACGGATGATACTCCGCCGGAGAGTGAACCCGAGGAACCGGAGGAGCAGGAATACGCACCTGAAACAGATCTATTGCTGCATCTTCTCAGCGGGGAAGGATCTTTGTCCGATCCGTTTGTTTATTTTTGGGGAAATAACAGCATCCTTGTATCCGACTATCTGATAGGGATGATAGACGGTGCGCCAAAGTTACAGCTTCGTACAGAAGAAGAGGATAAGTCGGATGATACTGATTCCGAACCGGCCACGCCTGATGTGATTGAGCCGGAAGAGGAGGATGATCAGCAATTACCTGTTGCAGGATTCCGGATTTCAAGCTTATTCGGAGTAAATGTCTGGGCGGATGCACTTGCTGAAGAACCTGATCCGGGCATATTTATAGAAGGCGATACCGGCATTATAGATGACAGTGAGATCTATGATGACAGTGTAATACTTGACGACAATGAAATCCTTGATGACACCGCTATTATCGATGATGTTGGGGATGATGTCTTTGTTCCGGAGGATGTTTTCAATCCCGATGAAGAACCATACATCGAAGACGAAGACATAATTGATGATGGAGGTTCACCAGATCCTGACTTTGATCCGGATACTATTTTTGTTGACGAAGATATCTTCTATCCGGATTATGCCGAATCAATACCGGAGTATCCTGTAGAAGAAGCTGACCTTGAGCCTCAGCCTGAAGCTTCTGAACTCCTTCCGGAAATCATCGATCCGGGTGAAGATGCGGATGCCTATGTCATTCTTGAAGTACACAAATATGACAACACAATGGCCCCGGTTGAGATGCGCTACGGTCTGCATGTCTTCAGAATCAGCAACCGGCTCTCTGTCCAGCTGTTCAACCCTGACGCGGCAAGTCAGGAAGAAGAGGAAGAGTGGGGCACAGAAGAAGAGGATGAGGGCGTAGACGAAGGAGACGATTATGTCGACTACGGCGGAGACGATTATGTCGATGATACTGCCGATGAAGGCACGGACGATACGGATGAAGGCATCGAAACACCGTCCTTTGTCCGGACGACAATCGACATGAATGCCTCCTACACTGCGGCCGAAATCGCAGAGCTGAGGACCGAGAAACAGAAAGAGATCCGGGATCTGACAATCACGGTTAAGAAAGCGGAAATAAATCTTCGTGAGCTTAAGTCAGAGCTGACTGACGGAACTGTCAGAAGCAAAGTTGACGGAATCGTCAAGACGGTGAGGGATCCCGAGGACGCTATCAAATCCGGCTCGGCTGTTGTCCAGGTATCAGGCGGGGGAGGCTACTATATCAACGTTTCCGTCGGCGAGCTCGACCTGGATAAGGTGGGCAGCGGTCAGGGTGCGACGATTACATCCTTTGATACCGGTGTTCAGCTGTCCGGCAATGTTGACAGCATATCGGAGTATCCGGTATCATCCATGGATTTCTGGTCAAGCGGCAATCCGAACAGTTCCTATTATCCGTGCAAGATTTACCTTGGAGATGAGGCGGAGCTTCGGGAGGGTGACTTTGTCGGAGTCGTATGGGATTCCGCGTCTCAGAATTCACCCAAAGGGCTTTTCATCGACAGCATGTTCGTGCGCTCCGAATCAAGCGGGCATTACGTATATGTCAGAGATGAAAACGGGAAACTCAGAAAGAAAAACGTTCAGGTCGGCATCGTTACGATGGATGCGACACAGATCAGAAGCGGTCTTTCAAAAAAGGATTACATCGCCTTCCCCTACGGAGACGACTGCGTCGACGGAGCCAACACGGAAGAAGCAACATACGATCAGCTGTACGGTTACTGATAAGGTGACGCAGCCGGTCATACGGAGGCTTAATTATCATGCTTGAGAATATCACTCTGTCATTTCAGGGAATATGGGCTCATAAAATGCGCTCGTTCCTGACAATGCTGGGTATTATTATCGGCATTGCATCGATTATTACGATTGTATCGACAATCAAGGGGACCAACGAGCAGATTAAGGAAGATCTGATCGGTTCCGGCAACAATGTCGTCGATGTGACGCTGAAACAGGACAATACAACATATGAGATGGGATACGGAGGACTGCCTGAGGGTGTAAGCGTTATTTCGGAGAAGACGAGAAAAACGCTCGAGAAGCTCGAAGGTGTGAAGGAAGTATCTCTTTATAGAAAACGGACCTGGAGTGAGAATGTCTTTTACCGCAACACCCAGTATTCCGGGGCACTCTACGGAATAGATACCCATTATTTTTCCGTCAACGGATATGTGCTTGATTACGGGCGGGGATTTACGGATTTTGACAACAGGACCTTTCATAAATGTGCGATTGTCGACACCGCGACATCCTCGTCGCTTTTCGGCGGTGAAAATCCCGTCGGGAAAGTCATTGAGATCAACAAGGAACCCTTTGTTGTGATCGGAGTCGCCGGTAAGCTGCAGAATTCCGGCCCGAAAATCACAACGGTCCAGGAGTATCAGACCTATGCAGGAAACAGCAGCGGATCGATTTTCATCCCGATCGACGACTGGCCGATTGCATACCAGTACGACGAGCCGCAGATGGTTTCCGTTAAGGCGGACTCTACGGACGATATGACAAAAGCCGGTAAAAATGTCGCTGATGCGCTTTCCGTAAGCCAGATGAAGACCGGATCGAAGTTTTCCTACGCTGCAGACGATCTTTTAAAAAGAGCTACCCAGATGCAGAATCTTTCCAGTGCGACCAACCGGCAGCTTCTCTGGATTGCCGGAATCTCACTTCTTGTCGGCGGCATCGGCGTTATGAATATCATGCTGGTTTCTGTCACAGAGCGAACAAAGGAGATCGGTCTGAAAAAGGCGATCGGTGCGAAGCGGAAGAGAATCCTCGCACAGTTTCTGACGGAAGCGGCAGTGCTTACGTCTCTCGGAGGACTCATCGGTGTCGGAAGCGGCATCGGGTTCTCACAGGTCTTTTCAAACGTCATGGGGACAAGAGCGGCCGTCAGCATTCCTGCCTGCATCATCGCTGTTGCATTCTCGATGGCGATCGGTATTATCTTCGGTCTGCTTCCGGCTGTAAAGGCTTCAAACCTTAATCCGATCGACGCACTTAGAAGCGAATGATGTGTTTCTATTGACAAAATCGCAAAGCAGAGTGATAATAACAAAGTGCCTGCTTGGCAGGCACTTTTATTCCGGGGTATGGCGTAGCTTGGTAGCGCGCACGGCTGGGGGCCGTGAGGTCGCGAGTTCAAATCTCGCTGCCCCGATTTTTTTATGTCCAAAATCTCATCCGGCGTACTCATATTCGCCGACAATCGCCTTTTCTACCGGTATACTGTCTCCGATTGCGACACTGTTCCAGTATTCAAAAGGAACCTCAACAGCGTGGGTCCCGTCGCTGTCCTCGAATAAGATCCGGTACATTTCGGATCGTCCCGCTTCGCGTTCTTTCTCCGTAAGATTCAGATCGCTCCAGTACGGCTTTCCGGTACCCGAAGTAACGGCGGATCTTGAATAGACGTACCGGTCAATTTCATAAAAGTATTTCGTATCATAAACCGGCACATTCCGAAATACAGGCTGCCGTTCGGTGACTGTGTAAGGTTCTTCCGTGTAATACGTTCGCGTCCTTTCTTCGGCATTTCCGTTTCCCAGATCCTCATAATATACTTCCGTATGCGGAACCTGTCTGTACCGGGTTACAAGTACATCCTCATAGTGGTCAATTTCCTGGCGGTATGTCCGTACTTCGGTGGAAGTGCGGATAAGCCTGGCTTCATAAGGCAAACTCCAGGAGCTTTCCGAAAAAGTACGAATCTCCTCGATATCGATGGACCGTTCCCAGTCTTTGGAGATGGCTTTTACGTTCGTCTGCTTCGGAACAAGAAAGTGATAACCGATGAAACCAAGCAGAACCAAAGCGGCGGCCAATATCAGTATCAGCCTGCCGGCGCCTCCGCTTCTCCGCTTAAGTCCGTCCGAAGGCTCTTTTGGAGTCTTTTCTTTTGCTTCCGCTTTACGCGCAGCTTCTTTGCGTCGGGATTCTTCCGCTATTTGTTCAAATGTTCCGGGATCGTCCTTTTTATGAACAGCGGCGCTGATTTCTTCAGAGGTTAAATTAAGGTTTTCATAGATGTTTTCGGATCCTGCGTAAACATCGCCTTCAGCCATCTGTTCGGAACGCCCGCTTTTTTCATTTCCGGTTACCGTAAAGTATCCGGAAGCGGACTCATCCCTCGGATGTCCGCATGTAGTGCATACAAGATCAGAAAATCTGTTGTATGCGCCGCAGAAATCACAGCGCCAGTTTTCGATCAGTTCATCGGGATCCTCCGCATGCTCAACCGTTATGATCTGTTCGCCTTCCTCAGGCATCCGGAACCGGTCGGCGGGATCGGTCCCAAACACATAGCCGCAAGCGCACCGGCGGCTGGTACTGATTATTCCACGTTTTCCGCATGCGGGACAATCCCACACCATCCGGATCAGCTTTGGCATGACAGGTTCTCC
The DNA here is from genome assembly GCA_902797075.1 of uncultured Lachnospiraceae bacterium. GTDB lineage: Bacteria > Bacillota > Clostridia > Lachnospirales > Lachnospiraceae > Chordicoccus. Next base: position 185 of record CADBRO010000283.1, on the reverse strand, counting down.
TTTCCGGCTGTTTTAAGCATTATTATACCTTTATTTAATAATCATTTCACTTCTTTTCTGTTCATCTGCGTGTTATGATTGGACATAGAAAAAAATCCGCGTTTACATGCGGATTTAAGACCAATAGGAGGTGCAGAAGATGCAGTATTTTTTAATTGTAATCGCAGTAATTCTGATTTGGATTT